>DEUU01000045.1:3372-17248 GCA_002362735.1 Dehalococcoidia bacterium UBA3254 | reverse complement strand
TTATCCTGATAGCGGCGCCAGTTGCCATCGGAAAATTTCTTTTTGGACGCAGGCTCGGCTTGACGAACTTCTACGACCCTCAAATTGTTATTGACGTCCGTGATAATTCCAATAGCTGTATCCAGTTTCGGAGTAGCCGAACTTTTACGGCGAAAAAAGGTCCAGACCAGCAATATCGCGATAATTATGAGTATTATCCACCAATTTTCAGACATGGACACCCCCGATTTACATAAGTCTAATTCACTACTATTAAATCACACTGAATCGCATATGTCTATAAAGACCTTTCGGCAGCTCCCTACTTTTCCGAAGCGAGCTTGCCCCCCTGGGCCCAGCAACTCTTGGGATTATCTTTCAAAATAATATGGACGGCTTCCGCGGGCACTCCGAGCTTTATAAAAGCCTCCGTTAAATCCCTGGCCAGCTGCTTTTTCTGGTCTACAGTCCGCCCTTCCCACATTTCGACTATTACTACCGGCACTGTTGTCCTCCCTTTTTAAATTCCATATTCACTCTTTCTTGACTAAGAGACATATATTCCGGGACAAGTATTTGATGGGGAAATGATAGCTGTTTTCCGGGTAAGATTTCAATATCCGGAATCCGGCCTTTTTCACCACGTTCTCGAATTCCCAATAAGTAAAGAGATAATAATAACGCTGGACGACCCGACCTTTAGCCTTCCAGGGTACCGCCGTCTCCCGGCCTTTAAACCAGAAACGGGTCTGGCAGCGGTTCCAGACGGTGAGGAAAGCCTCCCCGCCCGGCTTCAGCACCCGTAACAGCTCCCGCAGAGCTTTTAACTGTTCATCCCGGCCCTGAAGATGATGATAGGTAGCCACTGCTATCGCCCAGTTAAAAGTATTTCCGGCGAACGGAAGCGCCCGGGCATCTGCGACCTGCAATTTTACCGGAAAGCCAAATTTGCGAGAGTAGCGCATGCCCATGGAGATCATTCCGGTGGAGAAGTCGACCCCGTAAAGGTCGAAATTATCTTTAAAGGGCAAAAAGTCCGGCCCGTGGCCGCTCCCAACGTTCAACAACCGCCCTTTTTGCCACTGTTTTGCCAGGGCCTCCAGCTCCGGACGAAATATGGAGTAATGGCGAAAGCTGTACCAGCCCGGCGCCATCTGGTCGAAAACTTCAATTTTGGGTGAAATTTTTGGAGACACAAACATCTCAAATTCAAAAGTAAAAAGGTAAAATCCAAAAGCACGCCCCTGGCTTGAACAGGGGTCAAAAATACAATTCAAAAATAAAAAGTTATTGGTTATAAGTTTTAAGTTTTAGGTATTATGTTTAATTCCTACCGACCTCGGATTCTTCAGTAACCTGGTGGGTTACTGGATTCCTGACCAGGTCGGGAATGACATGGAGTGAGGCTGGATTCCCGCCTGCGAGGGAGTGACAACATAAAGCTTAAGTAACCAGGTTCGGAGATTGCTTCGCTTTGCTCGCAACAACAAAATGGACAGGAATGACAAGGTTCGGAGATTGCTGACACCCTGAAGGGTTACCCGCTATCCGGAACGCTAACGCTTTTTAAGGTACCGCTCGCAACAACAAACTGGACAGGAATAAAAAATAACTAAAAACTAATCACTAACAACTAAAAACCTAAAACTTATAACTTATAACTCATTAACATCATACTTTTTAAATTTCGATTTTAATTATTTTCAACATATCTGTTAAACTGGTTAAAGGAAGTATATATGAAAAAAACAACCAGAACAATATCCGGCATTACCCCTGTGGCAGTGATGACGCAGCCGGCGGCCTGTCCCGGACGCTGTATCTATTGCCCCACTTTTTCGGACACGCCGCAGAGCTATACTCCCGAATCGCCGGCCGTACTGCGGGCCCGCCAGTTCGAATACAGCGCCCCTAAACAGATAGAGTCCAGGATAAGGACCATAGAGGACATGGGCCATCCCACGGATAAAATCGAGCTCATAATCATGGGAGGCACGTTTCCGGCGGCCTCTGAAGAATATCAATACCAATTTATCAAAGAATGTTACGACGCTCTCAATGGGATTGAATCATCCAGCCTCGAAGAGGCCAAGAAATACAATGAAACAGCCCTCCACCGCTGCACCGGATTGTGCATTGAAACACGGCCGGACTTTTGCGGCCAAAAAGAGATCGATAGGATGCTCGAGTTCGGCACCACCCGGGTAGAGATAGGCGTCCAGATGCTGAACGACGAGGTCTACCGCACCGTGAAGCGGGGCCATACAGTGGAAGACGTTGCCCGGGCTACAGCCCTGCTACGCGAAAATGCTTTGAAAGTGCATTATCACTGGATGCCGGGACTGCCCGGATCATCTCCCGGGGAAGACCTGAGGCTGCCTGAACTGGTATTCGATGACGCTCGTTTCCGCCCTGACGGACTTAAGATTTATCCGACCATGGTAGTTGAAGGGACCGAGCTTGAAAAGTGGTACCGGGAAGGACTCTATCAACCTTACGACCAGGATACTATGATGGACCTGATTGCCCGGATCAAAGCGCGGGGGCCGAAATACGTCCGCATCTCCAGGGTTTTAAGGGACATTCCGGCAAAATTCATCGTTGGGGGGCTGCGGGATTCGATGCGCGATCCGATGAGACTGCTGATGCAGCAGATGGGACTCCAATGCCGCTGCATACGCTGCCGGGAATACGGTTTCCGGATCCGGGATAAACAGCAGATTGGCGAACCGCAACTGACCCGCCTGGATTATGAAGCCTCAAACGGAAAAGAGATTTTCTTGTCCTTTGAGGATGGCAAAGAAACGTTATTCGGTCTCATCCGGTTGAGAATTCAGAATAAACCTGTGGTCAATCTTGGAGAGATCGGTCAAAACTCAGGAATAATCCGCGAATTACACGTCTTCGGACCGGAATTACCTTTAAACCAGCGCCAGGATAACTCCGCACAGCATAAAGGCTTCGGCAAGTCTCTGCTGAGAGAAGCTGAACGGATCGTTAGAGACGAATTCCATCGAGACTGGATCGCGGTCCTGAGCGGGGTCGGAGCCCGGGAATATTATCGCAATGAGGGCTACAATCTCCAGGGCTTCTACATGGTAAAGAAACTGTAAAAAGATGGCAAATTCTTTTAATTACTACCACTGGTGGTTCTGGATATATTTTATACGCGCCTGCGGTCTGCCGTTTCAGCTTTACCCGGTAAGACTTCCCCTGAACCAGGAACGCATCCTTTCCGAAGCAACCAGCAAACATGATACTGTGATTGTTTTCAACCCCGGGGGATGGGGGGAAGCCTCTCTGGACGAAGCGGTAGATTTTGCTACGATTTTAGAAGGCCTTCAATTAACTTTGAACGGATTGGGGAACAGATCTGTTATCATCCCTTATAATCGCGTACCACCGGGCTTAGCAGGAAAGATCATCAGCACCAAAGAGCAGCTTAATTCTTTCAAGCGCACGGCTCCAATCCAGATTAATGAGATACTTTCACTGGCGGGGAATTTTCCGGACAAGCGGTTCCTGATTTTGGGATTTTCGGTGGGGGGCGGACTGTCCAGCAAAGCCCTCAGAATTCTGGATGAATTACCTAATGTCTATGGCATCACGGTAGGGGCTCCCGGATGGTATGCTACTCATAGCTCAGAAAAATCGCTGGTCCTGAACAATGCTAACCGTGACCCGGTTTCCGTGGGTGATATCAATACCATCGCCAGGTGTGTTTTTAAATGTCCGACGACCTGGATAAAGGCCAAAATCAAAAGACAGAACCTCAGTCTGCCGCTGGCTCTCCAATTTCCATACCACGATTACATTTGGACTTCAGAGGAAGTCGGCCCGCCGATCGTCAAGTTTTTAGAGAAGCATTTTAATATCCTGCCCTAGTCCGCACCAATACACTCGCTGGCAATATTTTTTAAAGCTTCGATGGCTTTCTCGTAATCCGGGGCATGGGTAACCTCTTTCACGTACTCCACATAGCGTACCAGGCTGTCCGCATCGATGATGAAAATAGCCCTGGCAAGCAGGCGATACTCTTTGATCAGCAGACCGTAGGCGGTGCCAAAAGAAGCATCCCGGCAATCGGAGAGAATTTTTAAATTCTGGATCTTATGAGCGTCGCGATAACAGTTTTGCGTAAATGGTAAGTCCATACTGATAGTAAAAAATACAACCTTGGGAAACTTTACCGCTTGTTCTTCGAATGTCTTTGTCTGAAGATCACACACAGGAGTCTCCAGGGAATAGACGACACTTAAAAGCCTTACTTTCCCTTTGCTTTGTGACAGTGCCACTTCTTTAAAATTGCTATCCAGAATTTTAAAATCAGGTGCTCTCTGACCGACATTAATTTCCGGTCCGAGTAACGTAACAGGTTTACTTTTAAAAGTAACGGCCCCTCCCCTCTCTTCCACTATTTCTCTCCCTGACGTTTTTCATCCTCAATTTCTTTTAAACGCGTGTCTCCAATACCAAAATGATGCGCTATTTCATGGAGGACCACCCTCCGTATTTCGTCTTTAATATCCATTTCATCACGGCTTTGGCATTCATTTTCGATTGATTTTTGAAAGACCGTAATCTTGTCAGGTGGCACCATACCATAATTAGAATTCCTCTCGGTGAGAGGAACACCTTCATAAAGTCCGAGAAGGGCATAGCCTTTTAGCAGCCTGGAATTTCTCATCTGATAAGGCGAAGGAGAGTCTTCCACTACCACATCAATATTTTCCAATCTTTCCTGAAATTCTTCGGGCAAATCTTCTACTGCCCTGGCTACCAGATTTTCAAATCTCTCACGATCCATATTATTTCGGCTTGTTCAAAAATTCGATCGCCCATTGAATCTCATCATCTCCGGTCTGAGTCAAGACATAGTCCGGGGTGATGCCCTTTCCTTCAATCTCCCTTCCAAGCGGCGTCAGCCAACGGCCAATGGTGAGGTAGATAGCGGAGCCGTCTTGAAGAGAGTAGAAAGAATCGTAGCTACCTTTGCCCAGGGTAAGAACTCCGGCGATGGTCGCTCGTTTGTAATCCTGCAATGCTCCGGCGAGGACTTCACTGCCGCTGGCACTATACTCATTTACCAGGACCACCATCGGCAGTTCTGTAAAAACGCCGTTAGGATTGGCCGAGATTGAGTCTGTTTTACCCTGATTGTCCCGCATGGTAATAATCACGCCATCTTTAATAAAATGGCTGGCGACGCTGACGACAGCGTTTACCAGACCACCCAGATTATTCCGTAGATCAATTATGATGCCTTTGGTGGTTGTCAAATCAGTCGATTTTAGAGCGGCTTGAAGGTCCTCGTTAGTACGCTCATCAAAACTGGATATTTTGACATACAGAATATTTCCCTTCAGAGAATAAGACACTGAAGTTGTATTTATTTGAGCGCGTGCTATCTGAATTTCTACCGGCACAGAATCCCCTTCATGGAGGATGGTCAATTTAACCATTGTACCCGCTGGACCTCTTATTTTCATGACCACCTCGGTCAAACTCAACCCTTCGGTGGGAACCCCCTCCACTGCCAGGATAATATCGCCCGTCTTGATACCAGCTGCAGCAGCCGGAGAATTTGGCATCGGAGCTACGATAACGATCTGATTATTTCTATTTGCTGAAACCTGAGCGCCAATACCCCCGAAGACCCCCTGATAATTAGCCTGTTCCAATTTATAATCGTTGGGGCTCAGATAAGCCGAGTATGGATCATTTAAAGATTGCACCATCCCCCTTATAGCGCCCTGGTTAAGAATATCCGGGTTAACCTTGGTAGGTACAACATAGTCCTGGGTGATGACTTTCCAGGCCTGACTGATGAGAGTGGTATTCGGCCCGGAGGAAGAACCATTTTGCAGCGTAAAAATACAGCCTGCCCCAAAAGACAGACTGAGAATGATTATCGAGACTACCACGACCAGAGAAAGCTTCACAGTTTTTGGCATCAGACTATCCCCTTTTTTCTTAATTCAAGAAAACAGCTTAATTAAGATTATACTCACTATCCTGAATTAAATACACAAACCGAATGAGAGAGCGTTTTAAGTTGAAAGTTAAAATTGGGAATAAGGAGTACAAATAGTTTGTTACCGTCGATATATAGTTTTTAACTTACAGAAAGAAATTAAGTGCAAAATTGCATATTTTAAACCTGATGGGAAGATTACCTCAATCCCTGAACGCGAATTTGAGATAACTGGCCACAGCGATCGCTGCGGTCTCCACCCTTAAGACGGTTTCACCCAGAGAGATCGGGATAAAACCTGAACCAGTCGCTAAGTCAACTTCTTCGGGAGTAAAATCCCCCTCCGGACCGATTAAGGCCAGAACAGAGCCTGGTTGACTGACTTCCAGAACTTCTTTAAGATGTTGAGCATTACCGGTAAGCGCAGGGATCAATTTTAAATCATATTCTTTTGAAGAAGCCAGAACGTCTGTGAAATTCATGACCTGTGAAATAATTGGCAGAGTATTTCTCCGACTTTGTTCTGCAGCGCTGCGGGCAATTTTTTCCCAGCGCACTCGTCGCGATTCTGTTGCTGAATCAGTCTCGACTAATTTGACAACTACGCGTTCAGTTTCCAGAGGAATAATTTCATCCACGTCAAGCTGGGTCAACTTATCAATGACATCATCCATTTTAGACTTTTTTGGGATAGCACAAGCGATGACTATCTTCAGTTTCCGGTTACGCAGCGGTTTCCAAATTTTAATATCCAGGACCGCTTCTTTCCGGCTAATCTCACGAACAACTGCAAGGTATTCACTCCCTGCGGAATCGAAGAGAGCCACCTCGTCATCTGGTTTCAAACGCAGAACATTAAGCATATAATGGAGCTGTTCAGAATCTGAAATTGAGGTGCGGTTTCCTTCGATCTTGTTTGAAACGTAAAAGCGATGCACTTTAGTCTGCAATTCCTGTTAAGTTAATTCGTCGTTAAGAGTTTTAATTTCCTTCCTGCAAATTGTTTGCCAAGTAATTTCCCCAATAGTTTCGGAATAGATGGGTCTTTTGTTAAGACTACGCACGATGCCATCAGAGCTACAAGACTCATCATTAGTTTTTTCATAGTGGTATCTATTATACTCTTTTTTACCGGCTGGATTCTATGAATTAAAATTGATTAAAGTTAATCGAAAGCCTATGATAATTGATCAAGGAGAACAATAGAAATGAATAATCCCAAAGATATCATTACTATTTCACCGGGCAATGATGTCATTACTCTGATAAATGTTTTTACAGTTGACCCTTCAAATCAAGAAAAGCTGGTCTAACTCCTCCAGAATGATACTCTGGAAGTAATGCAATATTTTCATGGTTGGGTTTCGGCGAGCATTCACTCCAGCCTGGATGGCAAGACGGTCGTAAATTATGCTCAGTGGAAGACCATCGAAGACTGGCAAGAAATGACGAAGGATCCGAGGGCAAAAGACCGGATCGAAAATATGAGAAAATTGGCTGTCTCGAACCCGCACCTGTATCGAGTGAAATTTGCGCATCATGTATAGATGAGAAGGCTACCCTGTAACCTCTTCTACCTTTGGGAAATGAGACTTCACTATTTTTAACAGCTCTGGAAAATCCTGGCCGGTGGCAAAGGCTCTTTTGGGGACAATCACTGCACCAAACCCGTGAACTATCAAAAACAGGTGCTGATCAGCGTTAATAACATTTTCCAGATCAGGCCATTTGAACTTGGACTCCCCACCAGGGGTTTGATAAGTTATACCCTCATCGGTTACAGTCAGCTTCATCTTGCTGACACCGCTTTCTTTAAGGACATTCGCAGACTGTTTTAGCAGATTTCTCATGGCACTTTTTCGGGAAAAATATGGATAACTAAAATACACAATCAGAAAACCAATGGCAACCATAACAAAGACAACGGAAATGGTGATCTGACCACGCCAGATGAAGAGACCTATGGCAATAACAGAGATAATAGTTGCGTAGATATACCTGAGTCTATCACTATTGATTTTCTTATTAAATTCGAGGTTGTGATTAACAAAATATTCACTATAAGCCCTGGCATCATCGATACCGATCTCATATTTCAGGTCCATGTGCTCTCCAGAATAACCTTGATATGGGACAATTATATCATCTCCATCTTGCTGCGATATTGCCAAAAGCGATTTCCTTTGATGAACATTTGGCCGGTATCTGACGAGGAATCTAAAAATAAAAACGGAATCCTAGAGCAGACTCTTCAAATCCCAGGGAACGGTAGAACTGGTGTGCTCCGAGACGTTTTTTGTGACTGAGAAGCTGCACCTTATAACAACCGGCTTCCCGGCATCGGGTAAAGGCATATTCAATAAGGAGACGACCTGTTCCCTTACGACGGTAACGGCTATCCACAACCAGGTTTTCAAGGACCGCCCAGGGACGGGCGCCGTGAGAAAGATTCGGCGTTATTTGAACGAATAAAGTCCCTACTACCAGGGCATTATCTTGAGCCACCAACAGTTCCTGACGGGGAGAAGAATCAATCTCAGTAAAAACCTGATTAACCATCTCGGGAGAAATGTCTTGTACCTCTTCGGTAAGCTCTTCGTAAAGTTCGAATATCCGGGGAATATCTGCCACATTTGCTTTTCTGACAATCATTTGATCATAACCCTATGCCCAACCCTCAATAGCGAGCTTATCATGCAGTTCATCAGGGTGGAGACGGCAGTGATATTCCAGACGGCTTGACTCAGCGTGCGCCTTGCTGTAAGGCCATCCCTTCGACATCCGGTTTCGTTCGTAAAGCTCGTGTAAAAGGACGAAACCACGTTCTTCTTCAACAATTGCATCGTCGATCCAGACCTCATTATGAGGCACGAATTCATAGACACAGTCATGGCCGCCTTCAGTAAAGTCTATGTCGAATACGCTCCTCACAAGGCTCCCATTAATAATCCAAACGTTCACCCCGTTCTCCAGCTTTTTCCAGAGCCGCTCATGTGCCTCTTCGCCTTTGAGTAGTTCTTTGCCGTGATGAGTCAATCGGGCGAGGTCTCCAGCGCGCCGGCGTTCCTTTCTTTCTGCGAGGTCTGCCTTAGGAAGTGCTTTTTCATACGGCAGGCCCTTAGCCATTAGCCTGAATTCTACTAGAAGATGGTCGATGAAAAACTGACGCTCATCGTGTTCGGCTTCACGGTCGATCCAGAATTCATTCAACGGGATATAAGGAAATCGGTAATGCTGTCCAAAATTGGTGAACTCCTCATCGATGTGACCTCGAATATAAGCGCCGTCTACGATCCAGACCTGGATATTCTCAACGTCCTCAACTTTTTCAATATAAGCTGGCTTGATCGATCCCTTCACCCCGTTACCTTCTCAGCGTTCTGCAACAATACCATGAACTATCATTTTAAAAAAACAAACCGCGGCCAATATAATAGTATTCGTTATTGACCTGCCTGACCGGGTAGTTATGATCAAGTAAGCTTTTAATATACCGGACCTGTCCGGGGGAAAATTTACCCAGTGGTCCTTTTTTAGGATAAATCCGACGAAGCTCAAGTTCGATTAAAAATTTTTCGAGGGTGACTCCCTCCATGGCTTCTAATTGAGCTGAAGCCAGCATCGAATTCATGGCTTCCAGAATTATGTCTTTATGACTACTCATCCTTCTCTCCATATCGTTATCCTTTGATTTCATTATAACGTCCGCAATTGGTTTTGGATGAGAATTCGGAAAGTTTTTTAGAGAGTCAGGATTTAAGGCCAAGTAAACCTGTAAGCCGAGTTCTGTATCCCGAAATAAATCGGGATGGTAACCATCTATCTAGACCGGATGTTGCCATCCGGCTCATGCGGCCAACCCGGGGACGGGCCGGGCTTTCCCATGGTCCCTCTATTTGGCCTTGCTCCAGATGGGGTTTTCCTCAGCCGGTTGGTCACCCAACCGCTGGTGAGCTCTTACCTCGCCATTTCACCCTTACCCATTGCAGGCGGTATGTTTCTGTGGCACTATCCGTAGGGTCGCCCCTCCTGGGTGTTACCCAGCATCTTGCCCGCGGAGTTCGGACTTTCCTCCCCGAAAAAATTCGAGGCGGTTACCCGGTTTACTTGGCCCCCAAAATCCTTTTACACTGTAATATAAATAGAATGTTATGTCAATAATTTGTAAAGGGTTTGAAGCGAGTTATCAATTCCCAAGTAAGATCTCTTGCTGAAGAGCCTTCAGCTTTACACATAGAGACCAGGTCAGACCTCCCCCACGAAGAGACTTTTCTATAATAGAATATTAATTGACAGACGTAACTTTAGTCCTGGTGCGATTGTCATATTAAATAAAAATTCGGAGGAATCATATGGTAGAAAAAAAGGGCGCAGTCGTTAAAGTCTCTAAAGAATTGATGGATTTGCTGAATCAAGCCATCGCCAGAGAAATTCAGGTTTCTATCCAGTATATGTGGCAGCACGTCCAATGGGGCGGGGTAAAGGGATTTGCCGTCAAGGATGAGCTAAAGTCCATAGCCGTGGCCGAAATGAAGCACGCCGAATCAATCGGCGAACGGTTATATTACCTGGGCGGCATTCCGACTACCAAACCCGATCCTATTTTTGTGGGTACGACCCTGAAGGAAATGATCGAGCAGGATGTGAAAGACGAAGAAAACGCCATCCAGCTCTACAAGAAAATTGTTGATAAAGCCAGAGCCGAGAATGACGAAACTACGAACCATCTTTTCCGCGATATTCTGGAACAAGAAGAAGACCATCACGATACGTTCACGACCTTGCTGGAAGACATGGAATAAGGTGAATAAATAGGCAAATAATGGGTGCACAACTTTCGGTGCACCTGTTATTCCTTGTCGAACGCCATATTGGCCATCTTATCCGCTCCGCGGTTCTCCTCCCGCGGAACAGATAAGATGCGAAAAGAGTCAATTTGACCGGCGAGCCTTTGAGCTTCCTCATGAAGCGGTTTAAGCTCCGCTTTTTTTACCCGATAACGGCCGTTCATCTGGTTGACTATTAATTCTGAATCAGACCTGACTTCGACCTTCGTAGCTTTCATCGCAACAGCGTATTCCAATGCTTTTATAAGAGCCTTATACTCAGCCTGATTATTGGTTGTAATCCCGATTTCTTTCGACAAAGTTAAGCAGGGATTCTGATTATCGTTCTCATACATCACCACGCCGATGCTCGCAGGGCCTGGATTCCCCTTGGAGCATCCATCGGTATAAATAGTCAATTTTTTATCCAATAAAAACCTTCCTTCTTCGCCATTGTACACGCTAGGAAGCGCCGGTGGCAACACGCATATTTCTAGAGAAAAATTTGTGTACAACCTTTCCTCAAGGTTAATTTCCGTCGTTGACACATTATTTTTAACAATCTAATATTAACCTGTAATTCTCTGGAGCTATCCTTCCTAAATTCTAAAAACTTGGAACATGGAGGATAGTCGGTATCCCAAGTATTAGGGGATCGACGGCATTGCTGGAAACGGCTTTGCTTCCCGGTTGGAAAGGAGAAGGAATGTTGATAGTTTTTGATAAAACGCTTCCTTTTGCCGGGGAGGCGTTTTTTTATTCCACTCCAATTGGTCTTTTTTCATTAGTCCAAAGCTCTGCCTTCTCCTTTCCAATCAGTTAAACCAATCCAAAATAACAGATTAACAATGAAGGTTCTCCGGAGCTGTTCGACCTAAATCCTTCGCCTGGAAGGACAGGGCAAACAGCCGGCAGGCAGTAAGCCTCAACGGCAGCATTGGAAACGGTGCTGTTTCCCGGTTTGGAAAGGAGAAGAAATGAGTCAGGGTAATATTATAACAGCGTTCTTTTATTCGAGGAACGCTGTTTTGTTTTTTTCCATTATCTCCGGCTTGTTTGAACCGGTTTTATTGGAAGGGGAGGTGGCGGCAGATGTGAACCCATAAAAAGCGCTGCTCAGAATCTGATTAATAAAATTCGGAGTGAATGATGAAAAATAGAATTTTGGGAATATATATTTTAATTATAATTTGTCTCGTTATGGTGATAAGCCTCGCCGGTTGCGGAACACAGAATGCACCCGCCTCCTCACCAGCAGCTTCTCAGCCAGTAACCTCTTCTGCGCCTGCCATCCCTCCCATATCACCTGTCGCAATTTCCTCTTCCCCAATCGCAACTCAACCTGCCACAAAAACCATTACCGATATGTATGGTCGGACTTTAACAGTCCCGACAACTATTAATCGTGTTCTTGCTTCCGGTCCTATTGAAATGGAACTGGTCTATCTGATGGCTCCGGATAAACTCACCGGACTTAGCTTTACTTTTAATGGTAAACCGGCGCTTGTACCGGACAAATATGCTGCACTGCCGGTTATTGGCGGTTGGTTTGGCACGCAAACCGGAAATTACGAAACTTTTATAGCCGCTAAACCGGATATTATCTGGAAGGAACACAAGCCAATATCCAGGAGAGACAGGAAAAATTTGGGGCTATCCCGGTGGTTTGACTTTACGCCGGAGAAAAGCAGACCAAATATGCTGATGATGCCTTAACCGGGTATGCTGACGAAATCCGCTTCCTGGGCGACCTTCTGGGAGTTCCGGACAAAGCTGGCAGCCTGAATACTTACTACCAGGATGCCATGAAATATGTGAATAATATAGTCTCAACTATTCCTGATAAAGAGAAAATCAAAGTTTATTATGCCGAAGGCAAAGATGGTTTTAGCCCCGACCCGCTCGGCTCAATGCATACCCGGCTTCTGGAATTCTGCGGCGGTGTCAATGTCGCCCAGGTTACCCTTAAACCCGGCTACGGAATGGCAGGTGCATCTCTGGAACAGATCCTTCTCTGGGACCCGGACATGGGCATCATCGGACGTGGCAGTCAAGCGACGCTGTTCACTATTATTATGACTGATTCAAGATGGGCACAGCTAAAAGCGGTGAAGAACAAGAAAATATCCATCCGCCCTGACAATCCGCTTTCCTGGTTCGATGGCCCCCCCGGACCTTGCCAGATGGTCGGAATGTACTGGATGATTAATAAGCTGTATCCAGATAAAACCTCGGGTTTAGATTTGAACGAGAAGATAAAGGAGTATTATTCCAAATTCTTTCATTATGACTTAACGGATGATCAATTAACCAGGCTATTAGCCAACCCGAGCTAGGAAGAGAATGGTCGTAGTCGTTAAACCAAAACAATACATCAGAAAATTATCGTCTTTTTGCCTGAATAAAACGAATTGGGTATCTGCCATTACCATACTGACAGGGATACTCTTGATCTTATTCATAATCTCCTTCGCCGTTGGTAGATACCCCGTTTCACCTCTGGATGTGGTCAAAGTGTTGACATCAAAGGCTGTCCCCATTGACCACACCTGGTCCAGTACGATTGACACAGTGGTAATGCAAATCCGGCTGCCCCGGATATACTCTGGCGGCAATTTTGATTGGGGCCAGTCTGGCTTTAGCGGGGACCTCTTTCCAGGGACTTTTTCGAAATCCCCTGGTCTCGCCAGATATTCTTGGTGTTTCCTCGGGCGCCGGATTCGGGGCGGCTTTAGCCATACTTCTTTCAGGGAATTGGATTGCCATCGAAGTCTCTGCTTTTTGCTGTGCTCTTGTTTCAGTGGGAATTTCTTATTTCGTCAGCCGGATCGTCAAGGCCAACCCTACTCTAAGCCTCATCCTGGCAGGAATGGCGATTGCTTCACTTTTTAGCGCCTTCCTTTCCCTGTTGAAATACGTGGCCGACCCCGTCAACCAGCTCCCATCCATCACCTATTGGCTGATGGGATCTTTGGCTTCAATTAATAATCATGATCTTTTGTTCGCTGCCATTCCCATGTTAGCCGGCATTATCATCCTCATCCTCATCCGCTGGCGTTTTAATGTGCTGGCGATGGGAGAGGAAGAAGCCCAGGCT
>DEUU01000045.1:0-3096 GCA_002362735.1 Dehalococcoidia bacterium UBA3254 | reverse complement strand
AGGCTGCGTGTCCTGATTATTATTTGCTGCACCATGATCACTGCTTCATCGGTCTGTATCAGCGGCACCATCGGGTGGGGCTGGTGATTCCGCATATCGGTCGTCTACTGGTGGGACCAAATCATAAACGGCTTTTACCTGTCTGTCTCCTGTTGGGAGGAGCTTACCTCTTGCTAATCGATGATATTGCCCGGCTTGTAGCCAGTGTAGAAATCCCCATCGGCATTCTTACGGCTATTGTAGGCGCGCCCTTCTTTATATACCTTCTCCATCGCGGCGGAAGGAGTTGGGCATGAAATTACAGGTCAGAGAAGCATCTTTCCATTACGACCCGGCCAGGGTCAGTGGTTTTAATCGCATCAATTTCACCGTAGAAGATGGAGAAGTAATGTCTATTCTGGGGCCCTACGGATGCGGCAAGACTACCCTCCTGAAATGTCTCAACAGCATGGTAAAGCTGCACCAGGGAAGCATTTTGATGAACGGCCGAAATATGTCTCATGTACCGCGGACTGAGGTCGCCCGTTCAATCGGCTATGTACCCCAGATTCATCAGCCGGCCTTCCCTTTTTCAGTGCTGGATGCCGTGCTGGTGGGTAGAGCCCCTCACCTGAGTCTGCTGGCTTCACCCGGCATCAAGGATATCCACATTGCCGAAGAGGCGATGGAAGATATGGGAATTTCTCACCTGAGAGAGAAACCTTATACCCAGATTAGCGGGGGAGAAAGGCAGCTTGTGGTGTTCGCCAGGGTCCTGGCCCAAAAGCCTTCTTTGCTTCTGCTGGATGAACCGACCTCTCACCTGGACTTCGGCAACCAGATCCGGCTTTTAAGGATTGTTCAAAGACTCTCGGCAACCGGCTTACCCATTATCATGACTTCACATTTTCCGGACCATGCTTTTTTAGTCTCCAACAAGGTGGCTTTAATGCAAAAAGGTGAGTTCATCGATGCAGGGACTCCGGAAGCCGTAATAACTGATAATAACCTGGAAAAAGTCTATAATATCAAAGTCAAAGTGATTAACGTGGATTCAGGAATCAACCGTAAAATTTGCGTCCCGGTTGAGGATTGTAATCCGACTACTGAGGTTAGAAATATAATCAATCTGGGAGGAAATATGGATGATTTTGAACTCTATCTGAAAAAAGCAGGTGACTACCACGGGCACGTCTGTGCCGGAATCGCCCTGGGGACCAAGATGACCTTGGCAGCGATGAAAGCACTGGGCATGAATCCGGGAGTGAAAAATAAAAACCTGATCGTTTATGCAGAAATAGACCGCTGTATGACGGATGCAGTACAGGTCATTACCGGCTGCTCTCTCGGTCATCGTTCTCTGAAATATGTTGACTACGGTAAATTTGCCGCCACTTTTATAAATATGGAGACCGGGAAAGCTTTAAGAGCCTCAATTAAGGAAAGCTTTAGAAGTGATGGCCCGATTGAGGAAGTTTCCCGCATTATTTCCCGAACTTCGGATAATGAAATGGTGATTCTACAGGAAGTGAAAATTGATATTTCCGAGACCGATTTACCGGGTTCCCCGAAGAAAAGGGCTTACTGTTCGATTTGCGGAGAGAGAGTGATGGACGGGCGGGATGTGACACGTGACGGCAGGGTGATGTGCAGGGGATGTGCAAACGGGAAATATTATCACGAGGTAATCTAAAAATTTTTGAGATCTTAAGGCTCAGAAAAAAGGATTTCGATTTGAGGTGAATTATGGAGTTTAAGGATATTGACTGGAACGCTATGTGGAAAGCCGAATCAGAAAGTGCACGCTGGAGCAATACGCAAAAAGAGACCTGGAACAAGAGAGCAGATAGCTTCAGTCAAAGGATCAACCGGGCAAGCAACGGGAAGGAAGGGCTGGATAAGGATGATTATATTTCCAAAATGCTGGACCATATTGAAGTACAGCCGGACTGGAGCGTCCTCGATATCGGCTGCGGTCCGGGGACCCTGGCGATTCCACTGGCTAAAAAAGCCCGAAGCGTGACCGCACTGGACTTTTCTTCCGAGATGCTGAGACACCTGAAGAAAGCGGCCGATCAAAACGGCCTCGAAAATATCCGCTGTATCAATTCTTCCTGGCAGGACGCTTTTGACGGCAAAATATTGGAGGAACATGACGTTATTGTCGCTTCGCGCTCGTTAATGTCCGGCGACATGAAAAAGGCTATTTCCAGTATTATCCCTCTCACCAAACGCGCCGCTTATCTTACTTTTCCGATTGTCCACCTTCCGTTCGACTGGGAGATTTACCGGGCAATCGGCAGGACAGGAAAGAGACATCCGCCTTACATCTATTTTGTTAATCTGCTCTATCAAATGGGAATTGAGGTTAACGTGGAGATCCTGCGATCCCGGGTGAAGGTCCAATTTTCCAGTATTAAAGAGACAATAGACAGCGTCCAATGGCGAACGGACCCGTTCACCCCTGAAGAATTATCCAGACTGACACGGTTTCTGGAGAAAAAATTCGCCGAGCAGAAAAATTTACCGGTTTTCACCCATAAGGGATTTTCGAAATGGGCGCTTGTATGGTGGAAGAAAGAAAATTCGGTATAGCAAGCATTGAGATTGCCCCGGAATGGGAAAAATTCCCTGTAGAGACGGCTGGTGAATCTTGATTTGGAGGCCAGACTATGGTATGAATATTATAAACCTGTCAGGTAAGGGACAAAACAGTGGCCGAATTGAGCAATTCAATTATCAGATGGATTAATGATCTGCCGAATTCAGATCAGGAAGTCTTTGATAAAATCGATATGGACCGAGAAATGGAACTGTTGATAGATCTGCTGAGAGAAGGCCGCGATCTAAAACGATTGAGAGACCTCTACCGTAAACTCTCTGATGAGATAGATAAAGAAGACCCGCCCTTTAATTAAAGTATCCCATTTATCATCATTTAACAAAAACTCCGATTCATTTTCCTCAATATTCCAACCCCGAAATTAAGTATTTTACCGAAATAAATCAAGTATTATTACGGATTAAATTACGACCCTCCTCAAAGATAGAATATTTATTAGGCGTTAAAACAGGCTCCAAAAAGGTGAGGAGGGTCAATCTATGTTATCCAGAAGA
>DEUU01000336.1:8306-14881 GCA_002362735.1 Dehalococcoidia bacterium UBA3254 | reverse complement strand
TCTGGGAAGCCGCCATGGCCGCTGCCCATTTTAAACTGGATAAACTTATCGCGATTGTGGATAACAACGGTATACAGCTGGATGGATGGAATAAAAATATCATGAATCTCGAACCTTTCGCCCAGAAATGGCGAAGCTTTGGATGGATGGTCATCGAAACTGACGGACATGATATTGTGAAATTAATCAAGGCCTTCGAACAGGCGAAAAAGACGGTCGGTCAGCCGACGGTCATTATTGCTCACACCGTGAAAGGCAAGGGCGTCAGCTTTATGGAGAACAATCCGGACTTCCACGGCAAAGCCCCTAATGCCGATGAGCTAAAAATAGCGTTGAAAGAACTGGAGTAAGAAATTGGTTCAGGAAATATCCACGCGTGATGCTTATGGTCAAACATTACTCGAACTGGGCAGAAAGAACCCTGATATCGTGGTGCTGGATGCTGATCTTTCCAAGTCCACCCAGACTCACCTTTTCGCTAAGGAGTTCCCAAACCGGTTTTTCGATTGCGGTATTGCAGAGCAGAACATGGTCAGTATCGCGGCTGGTCTGGCTAGCTCGGGTAAGACTGCTTTTGCCAGCACCTTTGCTGTTTTCATTCCCGGACGCTGCTTCGACCAGATCCGGATGTCCATCGCCCAGCCGGGCTTGAATGTAAAGCTGGTCACCACCCACTCGGGAATCAGCGTTGGAGAAGATGGTATTTCACACCAGTCTATTGAAGATTTAGCACTGATTGGCGCTTTGCCTGGATTTACTGTAGTAGTACCGGCAGACGCCATCGAAACTGCCAAAGCGATAAAAGTAGCAGCAAACACCTTCGGCCCTTTTTACATTCGGTTGGGAAGACCCAAAATTCCGGTTCTTTATTCTGAGGAATACGAGTTTAAATTAGGTAAAGCTTCAACGATGCAGCCTGGCAAAGACGTCACCGTCATCGCAATCGGAATTATGGTCAAAGCCGCGATGGATGCCGCTGCCGAATTACAAAAACAGGGCCTCGAATGCCGGGTCATCAACATGTCTACTCTACAGCCGATAGATGAAGATGCCATTATTCAAGCCGCCGGGGAAACTGGCGCCATTGTCACCGTAGAAGAGCATCTGGAGCGCGGCGGGTTAGGCAGTGCTGTTGCCCAGGTCGTGGTGAGAAACAAACCTGTACCGGTAGAGATCGTGGCCTTGCACGATTATGCTATGTCCGGCAAACCGGCTGAACTCCTGGACAGATACGGACTTACCTCAAAAGGCATCATTGACGCAATCATGAAGGCAGTCAAAAGAAAATCCTGATCCACGCTTATGGTTTTTCCTTCCCGGAAATTTATAAAGCATGACAGAAAATTATAACCATCTGCCATCCCCCGATTTGTTATCTAAAAAGAGGGCTTTATTTTTCCGGGTCCAGAGGTGAAATAAGTCGGCATCTCCATCTAAGACGGTTGATTTTCCATATACCTTTTTCCCGGACGTATTCGGCATCGTAAAAACCCTGTGCCCAGTCAGGCGCGTTCTCCCGGGCCAGCAAGCCTGGCTTTTGTACGAGCTTACGGGGTTGCGCCCACTGTATGTATAAAAGCCAGCTTCCCTTACCATGGTCTCCATCGACCTCGATAAGCGGGTGCACCATGAACTCGCCTTCCTGTCCGATATGTTGTAATGATAGAGTTTCTTTAAATAGCTTCAATATTTCCTTCTTGCCTTTGACCGTACCTGCATGCAGGTCCAGGATAGCATCCTCTGCAAAGCAGTCCACAAGATTTTCGAAATCAACTTTGATCAGACAATTCACATAGCGTATCTGAATCTTCTTAATCTCTTCAATGTCCTCCAGGACTTTAACCCGGTGTTCCAATTCAGCAAAAGTCATGCTTGCCCTCCTTTAACACTAATCTAATTTTTTTTGCTGGCGTTGATATTTTAGGCTCATCCATAAAAGTACCTGGCATGATATAAGTTATCATGAAAATAATCATGATTAACATAGGAGATAGATTAATTGATCCCAGGTATTGATGATCCACTGCGAAACGGTCGTCATTGCTATAGCAGGGCTGAAAATCATAACCCCAATCAGTAAAGTATATTTCGTATAATTATATCACGAGTCGTCAAACTGAAAAGTGAATATAAATTACTGAAAGCAGCCGAGTAAGTCCGCAATTTACTAATTTAATTATCAACGGCTCGAAGGAACTGGTTTGATCTTTCTCAGGAATGACTATTCTCTCAAAAAGCAAAAACGACTGTCTTGAATCCCAGAGGCTTTTCATTTTCAGACTGCTTTTTGCATTATCCGGAAAAGCATTAATAATCTGTCGTTGCGAGGATCTTTTCTCAATCCGAAGCAAACCCAGAGCCAGAGTCAGGAGATTACTTCGTCGCTAAGCTCCTTGTAACGACAATAATGAAAAGACCCTTTTTGAGGTTATAATTACCTGTTAAAGCGGCTTTTTCTCTCACCTGTTTCTTTTTTCCTTGCTTAGCGGGCAACTCTTAACCCATGAACTCTTCTGGTTTTTATAGTATTATCTTAATTGTAAGAAAATATACCCATCTGGTGGAAACATGGGGGTTGGCAATGGCAACAAGAAAGAGCAAAATCGGAATCTTAACTGGGGGTGGCGATTGTGCGGGTTTGAACGCGGCTATTAAATGGGTAACAAAAACGGCGCTGGACCAGCGCACCCAGAAAGATCGGAAGGTCACTTACGAGGTGTTGGGAATCAAAGATGGCTGGAAAGGTCTGGCGTTCACTCCTCATTCCCGCGAAGAAAGTCTGATGTCTTTATCTGAGGAAACAGTCAGGACCTGGGACCGCTATGGGGGTACCAATCTTGGAACATCTCGCTACAATCCATATAACCCCAAGATAAATACTTCCGAACTGGTAAAACACAATATCGATAAACTGGGACTGGATGCCCTTGTGGTCATTGGCGGAGACGATACGCTCTCTGTAGCTGCCCGCCTTTCGCAAGAAGGTGTTAACGTCGTTGCTATTCCGAAGACTATTGATAAAGACCTGGTAGGTACTGATTATACTCTGGGATTTGAGACCGCGGTGGAAGTTATCACAGATATCGTAGACAAACTCAGGACCACTGCTGGTTCTCACCGCCGTATTTTCGTTGTTGAGACCATGGGGAGATCGGCCGGGTGGCTGGCCATTAAGGGAGGAGAGTCCTGCGGCGCTTATATTATCCTGATTCCGGAATACGATTTTTCTCTGAATCAGATCAATGAGCTGATTCTGGCGGGCCGGAAAGCGGGCACCCGGTATGACATTATTCTTGTCGCGGAAGGGGCCAAACCGGCCGGAAGCAGAACCATTGTGAAAGATAACAGGATCGACAGTTTCGGCCACGAATCTCTGGGAGGCGTGGCGGAATACCTTTCGAACGAAATAAATATCGCCCTTGGGGTGGAATCGCGGAGCGTGGTACTGGGCCACATTCAACGAGGAGGAGCTCCCTGTGCCTATGACCGCAGAATGGGAAGATACTACGGGATAGCGGCGATGAATATGGTTATCCAGAAACAATTCGGCCGGATGGTGAGCTATACAGGCGGAGATTTCTGCTCCGTACCTCTGGAGGATGTAATCGGACGGTTAAATCTGGTAGACATCGCCAGTATGTATGATACAATGAGGTACAACGGGACCAGGAATATTCTGGCCCAGGAGGGGATATTACAATGTGCGCGCAAATAAGTACAAATGAAACGGATAACCTGGTTAGAGAGATGGTCTTTGGTTCAGATAAACCGGCCAAACAGCGTCAGATAAGGGATATAGCCAAAGCGAAGGGCATTTATCCTGCCAGCATCCAGGTGCTGTATGAAGCCATCGGCAAAGGCTCCTTCAAGGGTTTTACCGTTCCTGCCATGAACCTGCGCGGTATTACCTATGATGCCGCCCGGGCGGCCTTCCGGGCTGCGATTAAAAATAGGGTAGGGCCTTTTGTTTTCGAAATTGCCCGGTCCGAAATGGGATATACCCTGCAAAGCCCCGGTGAATACGCCGCGGCTGTTTTGGCCGCCGCTGTAGCAGAAGGATTCAAAGGCCCGGTATTTATACAGGGCGACCATATGCAGCTGCGACGGAAAAATTACGGCGCCGATCCGAAGAAAGAGACCGATTTCGTCAGATCGCTGATAAAAGAGTCTATTGAAGCTGGTTTTTACAATATTGATATTGATGCTTCGACCCTGGTAGATATCGAGAAGAAAGATATTCTGGAGCAGCAAGCAGTAAACGGCCAGGTCACCGCTGAGATGACAAAATACATCCGGAGTATTGAGCCGAGCGTTACCGTCTCTGTCGGGGGAGAAATTGGTGAGATAGGTGCAGGCAACAGCACCGTCGAAGACCTCCGGGCCTTTATGCAAAAATATCAGGAGAATTTGGTAGAGCATGTCAAAGGGATTACCAAAATCAGCGTCCAGACTGGCACTACCCACGGCGGCATTGCTTTACCTGATGGCACCATGGCTAAAGTAAACCTGGACTTTGATACTCTGGGAAAACTCTCCAAACTGGCGAGGGAAGAATACAGATTGGGCGGAGCGGTACAGCATGGGGCTTCGACTCTTCCGGATGAAATGTTTGATGTGTTTCCAAGAATCGGCACGCTCGAAGTCCACCTGGCAACCGGATTTCAAAACCTTATTTTCGATAGCCCTCATTTCCCGAAACCGCTGCTTGACCGGATACACGCCGGCCTGGATGAAAAGTATTCAGCAGACCGGGAACCTGAAGAGACCGAAACGCAGTTTATTTACCGCAACCGCAAGAGAGCTTTTGGCGACTTTAAGCAGGACCTCTGGGACCTGCCGGCCGAAACACTCCATCAGATCGGACAGGAACTTGAGGACCGTTTCTCGCTGCTCTATCATAAACTTAATGTCGTCAATACCCGGAACATCATCGACGAAGTGTTTAAGCCGTAACCGTAGATTGTTTTGATGATAATCCATCCCAGAGGCAATAATTCCCGGATGGAGCGGGAAAGCCGTACGATCGAGAGTATGGTTTCCCTCTACTGTCACCATCAACATGGTGGACATTGCCTGTGCCTCTCCTGCCGGGAACTCATGGAATATGCACAGAAGAGACTGGAAAAATGCCCTTTTCAGGAAGGGAAGGCTACTTGCCGAAAGTGTCCGGTCCATTGTTACAATCCTGAAATGAGGGCCAGGATCCGTACAGTGATGAAATATTCAGGTCCGCGGATGATTTATTATCACCCGTTAATGTCTATTCGTCACCTGATCGATGGTCTCAGGAAAAAACCCGTTTAAAAACCTCCGCTGGTCATTAACAACACGATCGACATCAAAAAATATACAGCTGCAGCCACGACCGCTAAGGAGGTCGTCATTATATCCGATCTATACTTTGCAGCAGGAGGACCTTGAACAGGTACAACCTCTGCCGCAGGCAGATTATTCTCCCCCTGCACTGTGAGAGCACTGATTCCATGTTCCGTCTTCTCCCAGTAATGCGGCCTGGTGATCAGTTGCCAGAGAGCCTTGTAAGCCGCGATGGACTGAAGCAGCCAGTAAAACGGGATTAATAAAGCATAACCCATCAGGTGGAATTTCTTTCTGGGTAGAACGCCTACCAACCCAATCAATATTGCCAGCGTGTTACCGGCAACCAGGTTAAATAAAGATATATAAAGCAAAGCCCCAGGTGCGGAAATGTGCCCAAATGGTAAGAACAGGGATAAAACCAGAGTGATCCACATGATTGGATTAAGAAGAAAAGTAGCCGGTGTCCCTCCAATAAGAAGGTTATATGAAAGCCATTGTGACAGTCCGATGGACTTGATAGTCTTCAGGGGATGCCGGTTATGGACCAGGAAGGTTAGCATAAAACCCTTAACCCAGCGAGAACGCTGCCGGATCCAGTTATTAATCTCGGAACTGGACTCTTCATAAGTTGTAGAATCAATCACTCCTACTTTATATCCAGCCACGGCGGCCCGGACACCAAGGTCAGCATCCTCAGTGACATTATAAGGGTCCCAGGCGCCGATTTCTCGAAGCTTATGAATATCGAAATGGTTGCTGGTACCGCCCAGCGGAATCGGTAATTTTGTGCGGAAAAGACCGGGCAGCATACAATCGAACCAGCCTGAGTATTCTATGGTAAATAGCCGGGTAAGAATATTTTCTTTTTCATTGTAGTAATTGAGCGCTGCCTGAAAACAGATATAATCCGGATGGCTCCTTAGAGCCGCTACCGCTTTTTTCAACTGGTCCGGATCCGGAGCATCCTCTGCATCGTAAATCGTCAGGTATTCACCACGAGCGAATTGCAGCCCGTAGTTAAGCGCTTTAGGCTTGGTTTTAGGTTGGGTATCGGGTAGGACGAGAAATCTCCAGCTGGTTGGCGGTCTTTCTCGTTTGGCAGCCTCAAGGGTCTCCGGATCGTTCTCTTCCAGAAGAAGAATAATATCCAGTTTGTCTTCAGGATAATCGAGCTTCTTAAGGGACTTGATTAAAGATCCCACTACCCTGGGCTCCTTGTAAACCGGTACGAGAACGGAATAAACAGGAAGTTCATT
>DEUU01000336.1:3516-7976 GCA_002362735.1 Dehalococcoidia bacterium UBA3254 | reverse complement strand
ACCAGTTTGAAAGCCAGTGAGCCCAGATAAAAGATTTGTACCGCGAAAATGGCAAAAAGAGCCAGAGTGCTTTGGCTCAGGAAAAACCAGACTGCTAAACCCGCGACTAAAACAGCCATAAATACCAGCTGCCCCCTGGAAAAAGTCGTGCTGGCAGATTGGTCGGGGCTTTGATGAATTAATCCTCGCACCGAGATATCCGAAAGATCGTTCCGATAGAGAGATTCGGTTAGCTTCATGAGGTCCAGGTCCGTAATTACCGTTTCCCGGATAGACCTTGTTTTAAAACGTTCGCTGAGAAAGCTTCTGGTATTCTGATTCCCTGGATCAGCGGTGATCACCGTAAGGGTGTTTGCATCCCGATGAAACGGAATAATCTGGTATTGGACCATTTCTTCGTGAGAGACCCGTTTTGCGAGGTCCTCACCCAGACTTTTCTTCAAGTACTGAAAATCTCCAATAAAATCCAATCCGAGATGCTTTGCCAGCCCTTCGAAGAGCTGAATCCGGTTCACATAGCCCAGGGTTCCCAGAATCCAGCCCAACCGGCCGCCTTTTTGCGATTGATATTCCAGGGCATGGTCTAGCTGCGCTTGAGTAATATATCCCGATTCAACATAAATTTGCCCCAGCAGCCGGGGACCGACTCTTTGCTCCAACCCGTCAAAAACACGGGGTTCAACTATAACATTGCTTTTCGGCATTTAAATCCCCTGTTAGACCACCGGAATGAGTCTTCCGAATACAGGCCGGGATTTGGTCTACTAATTTTCTCTGTGGTCTCGCGGTCCGATTTGGTAAGATATTATGATAACGGGCTGGCTTCATCGCCTGATCATATCAATCTGCACCAGGAAAAGTCGGGCGACTTCTCTTACCGTCAGCCACTCCCTTGACGGTTAATCGATCAGTAACCTGATCTCCAACCTTGATTGATGGTAGTCTTGTACTATCTTAAGGACGACGATAGTCCCGGACAATGAACAATAAGTACTGAAAAGATAGTAAATTGGTACTGGACTATGCAAAAAGATTCAAAGCGAGCAAGGTAAATCAAAGCAATTGTTTCAATCCTGTTTACAGAATGTGACTGGCCGTGCCATAATAACTGCATGTGTTTAGCCCCTGAGGAGTACTTTGTTCAGTCAGCAGATTTTGGAGTGGCAGATATTTTTCGCAACCGTAGCCGGGGCTTCGGCGACCCTGATGGGACTGATATTCCTTTCTCTATCCTTAAAGCTGGACGTTCTCAGACAGATGAAAGACAAAAAAATCCGTCAGGTAGCCTGGCAGACCTTTGCCAACTTCTTCTTTCTGATCATGTTTGCTCTGGTCTTCCTGGTGCCCCAGCAGACCCCACTGGGTCTTGCGCTGCCTCTTTTAATCATTTGCGTCGTAGCGATTGGGATCACGATATCGCAGGCTTTACGGGCGAGGTCTGGAATGTCTGTTTCGTATGTAATAGCAGAATCGGTGCCTTCTTTAATAGCCTATCTCGGAATGATTGCAGTAACGGTAACCTTGCTGTCGGGGATACTTCAAAGTCTCGTCTGGCTTTTGCCTATCGTGATTATCCTGCTGGCCGTAGCCGTGAGAAATGCATGGAATCTCCTGGTCAGCGTGAAAGGATAATATCCCTCTCGTCGAAGGTCTTATCCTGGCAACTTACTCTGCATCTAAGGTTTCTCTATAACAAAGGTCCTACAAAGCTTGTATCGACCGGGATACTGATGTAACCTGTCTGATAGTTGATTAAATATTCCAAACCGTGAGTAAACTAGCCAGGAATCTGGTCAGCACTGCTTCCACCAAGATAACGGCTATAAAAACCGCAATAAATCTCTTTTTAAAAATCGCTGCGCAGGCTGATTTCTGGAATGCTCATGCATGCACCGCCGGACTTTCTAATTCCATAATGACCGCATGATAGAGAGTTCCGATATATAGAACCTCCAAATATTAAGCCTTGATAAACATTGTCAATAGTATCAGAACCCCAAAGAATTGGCTGTTGACAAGACTGCTGCGTTGGTATAATATATGCATATGACTGCATATATGCAAATTTGCATACTAATTAGGAGGTGAGATATGCGAGAAATAGTAAAAGTGTTCAAAGTGTTATCTGATGAGACTAAGCTGCGGATACTGAATCTGCTTCTGGAACGGGAGTGCTGCGTTTGCGAAGTCGTGCAAGCCCTGGAGATATCCCAATCCAAGGCTTCCCGTGGCCTAACAGCCCTTTATGATATCGGCTTCCTCAAGTTTAAAAAAGAAGGGTTGTGGTCACTCTATTCGCTGGATAGAGAAGCGATCCCCGATTATCAGATGAAAATTATTGAGGCCGTAAAAGCAGCGCTGGCAGACAATAAGCTTACCTCTCTGGATAAGGAACGGTTGAAGAAAGCCGTGAGAGGGAATCCTGGACGTGAACCCGATTTGGCGGGTAATATCTCTTCCAAAGCTAATCCTCTTTAAGACAAGCCAAAGGGGTCAAACTCAATGGATGTATTAATCAATATCTTGCTAGGGGGTTGGCATGGCTTAATCAGTTATCTTTCGGCTCATGTCATTACCTGCCTGGTCCCGGCTCTCTTTATTGCCGGAGCTATAGCGGCTTTCGTTTCGCAGGCAGCGGTACTGAAATATTTCGGGCCTCAGGCGAAGAAACTAACTTCATACAGTGTAGCCTCGGTATCGGGATCGGTGCTAGCCGTCTGCTCTTGCACCGTGCTACCCCTGTTTGCCGGGATTTATAAGAGGGGAGCCGGTCTGGGTCCAGCTGTCGCTTTCCTATTTTCCGGACCGGCAATCAACGTGTTAGCAATCGTCTATTCAGCCAAATTGCTGGGGTATGATATCGGCCTGGCCCGGGCTATCGCCGCCATCGCCTTTTCAATCATTATTGGTCTGATTATGGCTTTTATCTATCGCAAAGAGAAATCCCGCTTTGATGCCAAAGCCTTTGCCTTGCTTACCGCTGATCCTGAAGGTAAAAGCATCTGGCAACAGGTCCTTTTCGTGGGGGCTCTGGTAGGGGTTCTCATCTTTGCTGCTTCTCAAAACTGGATTGTAATGGGAGTGTTCCTGGCTGCTGTGGCGGTAATCCTCTGGCACTGGTTCAGTAAAGGTGAAATCATTCAGTGGCTAAAGGAGACCTTGCATTTTACCCGACTGATTATTCCCTGGCTGCTGATCGGCGTCTTTGTGGCAGGTATTCTTACAGTGGTGATCCCGCAGTCATTTGTTGTCCAATTCGTCGGTGGCAATACCATCTTCGGCAATTTCATCGCTTCGATCTTTGGGGCTTTGATGTATTTTGCCACCCTTACCGAAGTCCCTATCATCAAAGCCTTTATGGACCTGGGCATGGGCAAAGGTCCAGCGCTGGCCTTACTTCTAGCTGGCCCAGCTCTGTCACTGCCCAGCATGCTGGTGATCCGAAAGATCATGGGAACCAGGAAAATGCTTACCTATGTGGGTTTGGTAGTAGTTATGGCTACGTTAACAGGCTATATTTTTGGTTTGATGGCTTAAAAATAAAACAGGAGGAATAGATGAATATCAAAATTTTGGGTACCGGCTGTGCTAAATGCAATCAATTGGAGAAAGTGACTAAAGAAGTACTGACCGAAATGGGAATCGAAGTTTCTATTGATCATGTTAAGGATATTCAGAAAATTATGGAATATCCTATTCTGACTACCCCGGGTCTGGTGATCAATGAAGAGGTAGTGTCGGCGGGTAAAGTACCATCCAAAGCTGAAGTAACGAAACTTATTGTCAATGCGTTGGAAAAAGAAGATAAATCTAAATAATATCGTTGAAAGGAGTTACAAGAATGGCAGAAGAAATGCAATTTCAGGCTGGAGTAAATACTCACGAGAACGCGATTTTCTCCTGTTTTGGTGGAGCGTCCAATACCGGAATTACCAGCGGGCTGGCCTGTCTGGAAGCAGTCAAGGAACTGGGGTTAGAAAAGGCAGCTATTATGTGCCTGGGAGGATTACCGACCAGTGTTAAACCGGTTTTAGGTAAAACTAAAGCCGCCAAAAAAATTATTACCGTAGATGGTTGCCCTTTTGAGTGCCGTCGTAAAATCGTGGAGCAAGCCGGATTTAAGCCTATTAGCATCGTACTCAGCCGGGATATCGGTATGAAAAAGAAGAGCTTCAGTGAAGATATCGGAAAAGGAATCAAGGGGCTGATGGAATACATCTCGGACGCTGAAGTAAAGCAAGCAAAGGAACTGATTATTAAGGCTGTTACCGAAGAATAACCTTAAAATTTCTTATTAGGAAAAGTAAATATGAGGAGGAACGAAATATGAGCAATGTACCGGAATGGGCCTGGGAGTTTCACGGGCATCATTGTCCTTTCATGCCGCTGGGCTACCGCTTGGCGAAGCGGGCTATGAAAGAACTGGGGGTGGCGCATGAAAAAGACCACGGATTCTTTAT
>DEUU01000336.1:0-3236 GCA_002362735.1 Dehalococcoidia bacterium UBA3254 | reverse complement strand
GTCATCCCCAGACTTGTCTGATGGACGGCATGCAAATTGCCACCGGGGCTACCTATGGCAAGTCTCTCATGGAGAAAACCTTCTGGGGCAAACTGGCCGCAGTGTTCTATCATCCGGAGAAAGGAGCCGTTCGGATAGCACTGAAAGCGGACTTTCTGGATGAATTCGGTAAGCTGGAATTTTTTGCTTATCGTATGAAGGGAGTTGAACCATCTCAGATTCCCGCTGATGTAACTGAAAAAGCCGTTGCCTGGACAGATGCTCAGACGGACGATAATATCTTTAAGATCGAAAAGCTCCCCAATTACCAGTTCAAGCGGGTGAAGGGCTCCTTTAACAAGGTGAAGTGCGTCAAATGCGGAGAATATGTTTTTGAGCGTTATGTGCGGATGGTAAACGGACAGCCTCATTGTATCCCTGACTCCGGTTATTAATCCCTTAACATAGATTAGGAGGCGGGCAAACTCCCGCCTCCCGGAGATGAACGCCATGTCGGTAATTGCTGTAATTATTGCCTGTATCGTTGTCTTGATTCTGGCTATTCCTTTTTCCATGGTTGGACAGGGTGGAGGTTCGACTTATGTGCCAGTGCTGCTGGTAGCCGGGATGAGTTTTTATGCTGCTTCGACCACCAGCCTATTCATGATTATGGTAGCCAGTTTGGCAGCCACCCTGGTGTTTGGACGGAAGAAGACGGTAGACTGGAAGCTTCTTTTATCTATAATTCCCCTGGCTATTCTGGGGGCGTTTGCGGGGGGTTACATAGCCCAGTTTATGAGCGTATTGGTACTCAAGATCATTTTTGCGGCAGTACTCATTATAGCCGCCATCTTCATGCTGCGTCCGGTTAAGGAAGGTCAAAGCCCTACCTTCATGCCTAAATGGGGGTGCTGGGATAGAAGCTGTGGAGCGCAGAGTTATCGAATTTCTCTCGGGCTGCTCATTCCTTCTGTAGGAGTAGCAGGCTTTATTGCCGGTATGATCGGAGTTGGCGGAGGTCTCTTTGTATTGCCTTTACTGATTTTGTTATTTGGCGTTCCAACCCGTATCGCTATCGGGGTCTCATCAACCTATGTAGGAATTGCTGCTCTACCCGGATTTATCGGTCATCTCGTTGGGGGTTCTGCCTTTAATGTCTGGATTGCGCTTCCTTTGTCCGCAGCAGCTTTTATAGGAGCAACCCTGGGTCCAAGGTTATCTTTGAAAACCAGTATTCCCCGATTGCGAGTGATTCTGGCAACAGTTCTTATTGCTCTGGCGCTCTGGATGGTGATCAATATCTTTGTGAAGTAGGTTTAATTTGAGTAGTAATGCCATTATTTTTATCGCACTGAGCGTTGTATTATCCATCGTTTCTTTTTTTCTGGATAGGAAAAAGACGATTGCCGGTTTTAAAAAGGGATGGAGCATGTTTAAGAATGTTCTGTTTCCTTT
Organism: Dehalococcoidia bacterium UBA3254; assembly: GCA_002362735.1. Next base: position 1,802 of record DEUU01000336.1, on the reverse strand, counting down.
TCTGAGCATATTGATTGTTGTCAGTATATTGCTCTATCTTATTCCTCCGAATCTCATCAGCCAGTATTTAGGCAGGGATTCGGGAGTGTTAGGATTTTCAATAGCAGCAATAATCGGTGCAATAGCCATGATCCCCGGCTTTATTTCTTATCCAATCGCCGCCGGTCTGATCCAGCAGGGGGCTACCTACGCGGTAGTGGCTACATTCATGACCACCTTAATGATGGTGGGAGTGATTACCCTGCCTCTGGAAAGTAAATATTTCGGCATGAAAGTGGCTGTGTTGCGCAACGCACTGAACTTCGCAGCTGCGATAGCTATCGGGCTGTTGGTGGGGCTAATATTATGAAAACATACTTAAAAAAGCATCGCAATTATATCTTTATAGCAGCTTATTTCATTCTTACCGTATTGGCTTTTATACTTGGTTTCGACCCTGGCAGGCTAATTTTTACCAATTTTACACAGTCTTTTGTCGAAATGGTTTCCTTTATGCCATTCTTGTTTATTATCGTGGGACTGTTTGATGTTTGGGTTCCTAAAGAAAGGATCCAAAAACACATAGGACAGGAGTCAGGCATCAAGGGTATTGCGGTAATGGTCTTGCTGGCCATGCTGCAGGCTGGACCATTATATGGGGCTTTTCCAGTGGCGTATATTCTTTATAAAAAGGGAGCCAGTACCCGCAATATCTTTATTTACCTTGGTGCCTTTTCTTCCCTTAAGATCCCCATGCTCGGAATTGAGATCGGTTACCTGGGTATTCAGTTTTCACTCGCCCGCACATTAATATCCCTACCGTTATTCATCGGCATTGGTTATTTTATGGAGTGGTATTTGAAAAAACGGCGTTTTGAGATCCGTGATGGTATTCAACACAAAGAAATATCGCAATGAAATTGTTTTTTCGCTTGAGAAATCTGATAGTTGAAATCTGGTTTAATGAAATCATGGGTATTATGCCGGTTAATTATTTATTTGAATTACAATCTTACAGGAAAGAGGAATATTCGCCATGGCAATTTGTTGGGTAAGGGCAGGTGTTTGCGGACAGGAGACCACTATTCAGGCTGAGAAAACAAGCCAGACCAAAGTTAATATATCTTTAGTAACTACCTGCGAACACTTACAGGGACTGGCTGCTGAACTTCAAGAAATCGACTTTGGCAGTGAGGTGGTCCGTTCGATCACCGAGATTTTTTTTTTACAAGAGCTTCCAAGTATGTTTGCCGCAATAGCTGTATTGTGCCGGCGGCGATACTTAAAGCCATGGAAGTGGCTGGTGGAGTATTCCTGCCGGGGTCCAGCACCATTGAATTCGTGGAAGGAGCGGTATAAAGTCAGGAACTTTACCAAGGTCAGCCCGGATTAAGTATGGATATAAATAAGGAGAAGATAATAGACTTGGAAAAGTCAGCGAAGGTATTAACCGAAATATTGGGATTGAAACACCATCCTATTGCAGTGAAGTTCTTTGAAAAAGACGAAGATCTGGAGGGCTTCGAACTGCCCACTGGCCGCCGTTACTGCCAAATACTAATGGGAGCCCGGGAAGGTAAAAAATACAAGCTGACCGCAGAGAACATCGCTTGCCCGGCGGCAGCCTGGGCTTTGGGGTTTAAAGAGCCGCCCCTGGCCCTGTCTTCGGGTGAAATGCCCTCAGCCATGGGGATCTTTGCCAGTCCCGCGGCAGTCAGAAATACGCTTGCCACGATGCCCCGTTTAGAAATGGGAAAGTATAAGATGGTTGCTGGTTGTCCCCTGGGACAGGCCCCCTTTAAGCCGGATATGGTCGTTATCGA
>DEUU01000484.1:2195-2686 GCA_002362735.1 Dehalococcoidia bacterium UBA3254 | reverse complement strand
TAATAGCGTCCGAAGAAATCGCCGTATTCCTTATCTATTTGATCAAACTTGGCCTTGGCTCTTTCCATAGCTGCCATGTGTTTGTACCGTAACTCGGTGTAAGTAAGCAGCAGACCATGAGAACCGGCGCCCATAGCCTTGCCCGGAACTAGTTTTAGTCTCGGGGGCTGAGTTTTTAAGACTGAGAGAAATTCATCGACGTCTTCGATCAGGGGAATTTTCACTGCTTCCGCTGAATATGAGACATAATATCCGTCATAGTTTAGCATCAATGGAATTTGGATATCGTGATCTTCAGCCAGGCGGAAAGCCTGGATAGTAGTATCGATAATCTCCTGATCATCCTCCACAATAATTTGCAGCCAGCCGATATCGCGGACGGATATCAAGTCCTGCTGGCTGGTGGAAACAGCATGAATGCCAGGGATCTCGCGGTTAACGTTGGTCATGACCACCGGAGCCCGATAACCGGAAGTCTGCATCATGGCATC
>DEUU01000484.1:0-1992 GCA_002362735.1 Dehalococcoidia bacterium UBA3254 | reverse complement strand
GGTTGACGTTAGTCATGACTACCGGCGCGCGGAAACCGGAAGTCTGCATCATGGCATCATACATAAAAGCCAGTCCATAAGAAGCGGTGGCAGTGTAAGCCCTGCCGCCTGCCACACAGGCCGCAGTGACCGAGTTCATCGCGGAATTTTCACCTTCAACCTCTATCATTTCGGCGTTGAGTTGTCCATCCGCTTTGAAGCGAGTAAGTTGTTCAACGATCTCGCTTTGAGGGGTAATGGGATACAGAGCAACGACATCCGGCCGACATAATCTGACCGCGTAGGCGCTGCAGGCATTACCGGTAATCACTCTGGTTTCTTGTTTACGCATTTGTTTTACCACTTTATACCTCCGGTACCATGGAGATAGCTTTTCTGGGACATTCCTTGACGCAAATACCGCAACCTTTGCAAAACTCCAAATTGGGTTCGAAATGGTCCTCGTTATCGATCATGCATTGCGGAGGGCAGTAGAGAGCGCAAATCCCGCAATAATTACATTTTTCTTTGTCCAGTTTGGGGCGGCTTGTCCGCCAGGTCCCGGTCTCCAGATATAATAACAATTCATCAGCATTAGACCAACAACTCTCATAGGGATATGTCATTTTTTTTATTGCCATTTTAATACCTTAACCTCACGATATCCTCTTTCACAACTTCGAATGTTACGCTGAAGCATATCGCCGCTTAAATAATCGCCCAGGGATTTAATAAGAGATTCCAGTTTTAACCACTGAGTTGTGGCAGCGAAAGCGCCGCAAAGACAGGTATTGGGAATATCCCGTCCGATTTCCTCAACGGCGATTTTAGTGGCATCAATAACGCCAGCCACCTTGAGATTTTTATCTACCTGGGTATTGAAGGTTGAACTGTTAACTACCAGGATGCCTTCCGGTTTGAGTCCTGAAAAGAGTGTATTCAACTTAAGCAAGGTAGGGTCGATCACCACCATACAGTCTGGATAATAAACCTGGGTTTTTTCCCGTATGGGCTTGTCATCCAGTCTGGTAAAAGCCTGTACCGGTGCCCCACGTCTTTCGAATCCATACATCGGGAAACTGGCGACATACTTTCCCTCGATCACGAAAGCGCTGGCTAACATTCTGGCTGCTGTCACAGCACCTTGTCCTCCCCGACCGTGAATCCTAATCTCTTTCACAATTACTTAGCTCCTGAAAATATTGTTTTATTCTCTCTATCTTTTCTGTCACATATGACATCCAAAGTGATGTATCGTGGCTGGCTCCGGTTTATTCCATGTTCAAACCCTGAAGCACAACGTTGTGGCGGTCAACTGATAATGAGCCTTTAGATATTCGACTTTATTATAACAAATGTGGTCGATAAGGAGCAAACTAGGAATCTGGGGGGTTCTGTTCAAACTTGGTTGTGAGGATCTATATCCTCCTCCGTCATTGCGAGGCTCCTGATCTCCTCCGAAGCAATCTAAAATGCTCGTTCTACCAACGAAGATTGAACNNCAATTACTTAGCTCCTGAAAATATTAGTTTAATTCATTCTCCGTCATTTCTATAACATGTGACATCCGAAACGATACTAAGGAGTTGGTCTCAATTATTTCCGTGATCAAACACTGAAGCGCAAATTCGTGGTGGTCAACTAATAGAGTCCTTCAGATATTTGGCTTTATTATAGCAAAGTGGTCGATAAGGAGCAAACAGCGATTCTAGCGAATCAAATCAATCAGGGATCCCTTGAAGAATGAATATCGTTGACTTTTGATGTGTGTGTAAATAATGACAATCCGGAATAGATTGTTTTCAGCACAGTTCCTCTCCCCACAAGCTCTTCCAAAATTCCTCCGAGCACCCATCATAAAACAGGAAAAGAGGGTTAGGTTGTTTGACACAGTTTTACGAATATACTAAATTAACGGAAAGCCCCGGATAAGGAGAACTCACTTGGATCATCGTGCTCTAAAAGGAATAAAAGTTGTTGAACTCACTGATTTTGTTTCCGGGCCATATTGCG
>DEUU01000454.1:586-6378 GCA_002362735.1 Dehalococcoidia bacterium UBA3254 | reverse complement strand
CACCCGTCTTCGGTATATGACCGAGGAGCTTCAATATGAACCCGGCCACCGTTTCATAATCGCCTTCCGGCAGGCCCAGCTTCATCTCCTCATTAATATCTTCAACCCTCATGCCTCCGTCAATCTGGAAGGTGGTATCATTAATGATTTCAAAATCCTTTTCCAGTACCGTGAGCTCGTCCCTGACGTCTCCCACAATCTCTTCAACCAGCTGGGTCAAGGTGATTATTCCTGCGGTACCCCCATATTCATCGACGATGACGCACATGTGACTATTCTTGTCTCTCATTTCCTTAAGAAGCTCGTTGATACGTTTGCTTTCCGGGGCGAAATAGGCAGGACGGATAATGTCATCGATAGTTTGCTCGATATTGCAGATGCCTCTGGCCAGAAGCATGAGCAGATCTTTGGAGGCAACTACCCCTACTACATGGTCCCTTTTTTCTTCGAATACCGGGTATCTTGTATAAGGATGTTCAATATACACCTTGAAAAAGTCCTCGATCCTGGTGCCTTTTTCTACCCAGACTACTTCTGTGCGGGGTACCATAATCTCCCGGGCCGGACGGTCGCCAAATTCAAAAACCTTGTGCAGCATCTCGGCTTCGGCTTCTTCTACCACTCCGTCACGTTGACCCGCGCTGATCATGGTCCGGATCTCTTCCTCACTGATCAGAGACATTCCGACGGGTTTCGCGCCGAATAACCGACCGAAGCTCGATGTAATCCAGCTTAATACTATAACGAACGGTGTGAATATCCATGATACTATTTGTACCGATCTCACGACCGCTAGTGATATCTTCTCGGCATGATGAGCGGCTGAAGTTTTGGGAATGGCATCTCCCAAAACCAGGAGGACGGCTGTGACTACAATCGTCGAAACCAGGATACCACTTTGCTCATTTCCCAGGATTCCTACTGCCAGGGCGGTACCCAGAGAAGCTGCTGCGGTATTCACCAGGTTGTTGCCCAGAAGAATTGTCGATAATAGTTTTTCAGGGCGGTCTTTGAACCAGGCTACCAGCCTGGCGTTTTTAACATTGTTTTTTATCATGCTTTCCAATTTGTACCGCTGCAGGGAGACAAAGGCTATTTCCGAAGCGGCAAAATAGGCTGAGAGCAAGACAAAAATTACGAAAAGTATTATATAAACTATGTCAGTGATTGGCATATCGAGGTACTCTCCACTATTCCTTTAAAAGAGCGTATATTTGCATCATAACATCGGTCATATTGTTAGTAAAGCAATTTGATCTTTCAATTCAGTTAAAATATCCAAATATATTATGTAACAGATAACCTTGAATTAAAAGCAATTCCTAAAGGACACGCCCTTGCATCTTCTTCACCCCTTGATTGCAAGGGGTGCCCTTCTGAAACCCTTCTCCTTATCTCCAGTCAGTCTGAAATATTCGGTTTTAATATTAGGGTTGAATAACATGAAGAACCCTGTTACTATGTTTATAGTTTTCCTCAAAATGGGTAATACAGATGAAACATGGATTATTCAAAATATCCCTGGCAGCCCTCATAATGCTCTCAATCCTGATTCCGGGATGCAGCCGGGCAGGAAGCGCTTTAAATGGTTCCGGCACGATCGTAGTTCAGGACCTTAAAGCCGCCGATTTTAATAGTATCAACATTAAAGGTATTTTTGAGGTCGAAGTCAGTCAGTCTGAATCTTACAAATTAACCCTCAGCACAGACTCGAACCTCCTCAGCCGTATTCAGGTATCTCTGGAACACAAGACCTTAAAACTAAGCATTGAAGCTCCGGCTACGTTTTTCCCCACCTCTCTGAAAATAAAAATCGCCATGCCCGAGCTGATTGCCCTGAATTTATCCGACGGTGCTAAAGCTGTCATTACCAGTTTTCGGTTAAAAGATCAATTTTCTCTTTTTCTCTCCGGAGACAGCATTTTAAACGGTGCCATGGAAGCTGATCAGATCGTACTTAATTTATCTGACGCCAGTTCGGTCAATTTAATCGGGGCAGCCACTTCCCTGGACCTGGACTGTAAAGGGATCAGCAAGGTCGATCTCGGAAACCTTTCCCTGACTACCGCGCAAATAAATTTGAGAGAAGCTTCGGAGGCGACCCTTAATGTCACCGGCAGGTTCGATGCCACCCTCAACGATGCTTCGAAGGTTTATTATCTCGGTAATCCGCTTTTCACGGATATCTCGGTGTCCGGCGGATCAACAATGATACACAAGTAAAGGGGTATGTCGCTAAATGCTGGTACTGGAAAATACCGTTCTTGTAATCGTAGACATTCAGGGTAAATTATGGAATATCATGCATGAGAAAGAACTTCTTCTGGAAAATGCCCGGAGACTGATCACTGGAGCCAGGATTCTGGGCATTCCCATTATTTTAACGGAACAAAATCCCAAAGGGCTTGGTCCAACCCTGCCGGAACTGATGCAGCTCATGCCGGAAGTAAAACCAATCCCTAAATTTAGCTTCAGCTGCTGCCAGAATGAGGGTTTTCACAGGGTATTAAACGACTTAAATAGAAAGCAGGTCTTAATTTGCGGGATAGAATCCCACATTTGCGTGTATCAGACCACCCTGGAGCTGCTGAAATCCGGCTATGAGGTTCAGGTGATAGCGGATGTCGTTTCTTCGAGGGTCGGCCGAAATCGGGAGATTGCTCTTGCCAGGATGCAGAGTGAGGGGGCAAAATTGACCGTGGGTGAGATGCTGCTCTATGAATTACTGAGAACAGCTGAAAGTCCTCAGTTTAAAGAAATGCTGAAGGTAGTAAAATAGAAAGATCAGTCATATTTAGTTTAAAAAATATTATCAAATATATCTTCGGGCTGCTTATTTTGCTTGACATCACTGATGGAATATTGACTAATATCCTGATCCAAAAAGATATTGCCCATGAGGGTAATCCGTTTCTCAAAAATATTGCCGGAGATACCGGGCTGATAATTGTAAAAGCCGTAGGTGTTATGATCGCCATATTGATTCTCTGGGATATCAGCCGGCGTTATCCCCGGGTGGCTCTCTGGACCTCTGCCGCTTTTCTTGCCGTCTATTGCGGAATAGTCGTTTGGAATTCGTGTCTTCTAGTTTTCTGCTCTTAAGGGAGAAGTATGGAAAATCAGAATACCCGCCTGACAGAAACAGTGCGGGGAGCAGGTTGAGCTGCCAAGATAGGTCCGGGTGACCTGAGTAAAGCTCTTTGTAATTTGATTCCGACGCCAAATCCGAATGTGCTGCGCAGCATCGATCGTTTGGACGACGCTGGCGTTTATAAAATTTCTGACGAAGTTGCCATCATCCAGACCATTGATTTTATTACCCCTATCGTAAATGACCCTTATAGCTTCGGACAAATTGCCGCTGCCAATTCTATCAGTGACGTTTATACCATGGGCGGGAAGCCCATCACCGCTATGAACGTGGTCTGTTTCCCCAGCGGAACCCTGGATATCTCGATTTTAAGGGAGATCCTTCGCGGTGGTCTGACCAAGATGCAGGAAGCCGGGGTGGCTTTGATGGGCGGACACAGCGTCGTTGACCCGGAGATGAAGTACGGCTTATCGGTAACCGGGGTTGTCCATCCTGATCGCTTGATTACCAACTCCGGTACGCGCCTCGGTGATAATCTGGTACTGACCAAACCCCTGGGGACCGGCGTGATGAGCACTGCCCTGAAGGGTAGACAGATTACCGAAGAGACTATGGGTCCGGTTACTCAGAGTATGACCACCTTGAATAAGATCGCCGCTGAGTCGATGATCGAACTGGGCGCCCATGCCTGTACGGATATTACCGGATTTGGGCTAATCGGACACGCCTCTCATCTGGTCCAGGAAGGCGATCTGGGAATCGAAATTGAATTTGAAAAGTTGCCGGTCTTTCCGGAAGTAATGGACCTGTTGAAAAAGGAAATTTATCCGGGCGGATTGGGACGCAACCGGGAATATTATGCGCCGTCAGTCATATTTAAAAATCAGATAGCGCAGTATCAGAGAGATATCCTTTTTGATCCGCAGACCTCCGGTGGGTTGCTTATCTCTCTTCCACCGGATGCCTCTAAAATATTGGTTGAGAAATTGCAGCGTGCCGGCATCACGGATGCAGCAATTATCGGCAGGATTATCCGGCAGCCTGAACATAAGCTCATCGTGACTTAAGAGCCATACATTTTACGTTGAATGTTCATGCGGGACCCGGTTTTAATCAGGTATCACCGGCGGCCGGTGCTTTGGTTCGTATCTGCGGAGTGATGATCATCAAGACCAGACCAGCCACATTAATGATGGTAAATAATATCCACGCATACTGATAGCTATTCCATGTATCATAGATCCACCCTGCAACAAAAGGCCCCAGGATAGCCCCCAGAGATAGTATCCCCAGGAAAAAGCCGAAAATCGTGGCGAACCTGCTTTTACCAAAATAATTTCTTAAAGAGATGGCGCGGAGGGTAGTGGTGCTGCCATAGCTGAGGCTAAACAGAATGATAGCTACCACAAGTACCCAGAGTTTGGAGATAGAAACATAATTAAAAAGCAGCGTGCCTATGCTGATCACGATATAAGAAGCTATGACCACCTTTTTCCAGTCCATTCTATCGCTCATCCAGCCGGAAGCCAGACGGCCTATTACGCTGATCAGGGGAATCGAGGCGGCGAAGAAACTGGCGGTAGACCTGGAGACGTTGACGGTGTTCAAAAAAGGCATGATATGGGCCAGCACGGCGCTGATGGTAACATACTGAAAAGTAAAACCCATTATCAGGAACCAGAAAGTGCGGCTCGAAAGCGCCTGTTTGGTTCCGATTTCTGGTTCCGGAGCAGATAGGCGGGTATTTTGTGTTTTATTGGTGGCCGATCTGGAAGCCGGTATCCCATCGGGCGAATAACCGTACTGTTCCGGTTTATGGCGAATGACCATGGACAGAGGTATCCCTATCAAAATAGCTCCGATGCCCAGGATAAATACCGCCTGCCGCCATCCGAAAGCATCGATAAGTTTAATAATGATGGGAAGCATTAACCCGCCAGCCGCCGAAGCGGATGATAAAATACCCATCGCCAGTCCCAGACGATTACGGAACCAGAGAATTGCAATAGGATTTGCTACCGCGGGACTACAGGCACTCACCCCGACCGCGATGAAGGCAAAGCCTCCGTAGAATCCACCCAGTGAGTGAATCTGACTGAGTAGAATTAAACCCAGACCGATGAAAATTCCACTCATGAAAAATATCCACCGGGAGCCCCAGCGTTCCACGAAGAAACCCAGTATCGGCGAGACCAGCCCCGTTTCAGCTCCGCGAAGCGAAGCCGCCAGTGAGACTTGAGCATAGCTCCAGCCGAACTCGTTGACGATCGGTTCAAAAAATGCGGTGAACCCGAAGATTACGATCCCGGCGTTGTAAAAACCGATGGAGAAGGCCGCAGCGACGATCCACCAGCCGTAAAATATTTTATTGCGGCCGGGCATTGCGCTCCTGGATTAGCTTTTCCCCGTATTCAAGAAGGATGCTGGCCCTTTCCGCCGTGTATTTCGTCTCCAGGTAAGCTTTAAGAGCTTCCTCGGGGGTAACCCCTTCCAGAGTGCCCTTCCCCATCCTCAACCGGTTTTCACGGCGGACTTCTTTGGCGATGGTGATATAAGAGGCATCTTTCACCTGATTGCGAATTTCAATGTCCCGGAGTTTATTCGAAATGGCGGCGGGAATGCTAATATCGATGCGGACGATGGAATCTCTAATTTTATCTTGATTTGTTTTAATTCTCCCGAGCACGGTGGCCGTAGGATC
>DEUU01000454.1:0-331 GCA_002362735.1 Dehalococcoidia bacterium UBA3254 | reverse complement strand
GTATCCTGGGGTTCAATGTCTATATAAAGAGTGAAAAACTGGCGGGCGTTTATCGAATGAAAATCGTGGCTCACTTTTTTCCCCGCGATATTTACCAGATAAAACCCTTTTTCGTCATCTTCATCCCCGAAGTCTAATCTTTCCAGACTGCCGGAGTAGGCCACAGGAGGATTATCATTCAGGACCTGTCCTTTATGGATATGTCCCAGGGCGACATAATCAAAAGCCGGATTAGCCACGCTGCCCGGCAACAGCATGTGTTCCTGGCCGATAGACATTGATTTTTACGACCCGATCCGGGCGTTAAGGCCCCACAAATGGGCGATGAGAG
>DEUU01000473.1:2101-3559 GCA_002362735.1 Dehalococcoidia bacterium UBA3254 | reverse complement strand
GAGAAAGCCTTATCAGGTTCTTTTTGGCAATGGCATTATAGGGGTCCAACTTGAGTGATTTCTCGTAAGCTTTCCTTGCCTCTGCATATACACCATTCTCCATATAGGCTCGTCCTAGCCGGTTATATGCATCGACGTCATCAGGGAACACTTCCAGAATGGTCTGATTTATATCGATAGCTTCCTGCCATTTGCCCTGCATTGCGAGGGCTATGGCCTGTTTACTCTTTATTCTTTTAATTTTTAACTGTTCTTCTTCGTGGTACGCCATGTCTGTCTACCCTTCATGTAAATGAGCCATATTACTCATAAGTTAACAGTTTTGTCAAGTCCATGTGTCCAGGTAAACACCAAAAAGATCTTCTTCAATACTTTAAACTTTATACTATAAACCTTAAACTTGGTTTAATCCGGCTTTTCCAGTTCGAAAGCCTTGTGTAATGCCTGGACGGCTTCCCTGACCTTTGATTCCTCGATGATACAGGTGATCCTGATTTCCGAGGTGCTGATAAGCTGAATATTAATTCCCTTTTCACTCAAAGTACGGAACATGCGTGCCGCATATCCGGGGGCATTCTGCATGCCGGTGCCGATCACACTGACCTTGCCCAGCCTGGCATCGCTGACGCATTCTCTGGCTCCGATTTGTTTGGCGATAGGAGCAGCGACTTCCATGGCTTTATTGAGCTGGCTGCGGGCAACGGTAAACGTCAGATCGGTGATATTGTTAATACTGGCGTTCTGGACGATAGTGTCAACACTGATGCCTGATTTAGCTAACGGTTCGAAAATAGCCGCAGCGATACCCGGGCGATCCGGTACGCCGACTATTGTTATCTTAGCGACATCAAGGTCGTGAGCAATACTGCGTACCTTGTTTCTGACTTCCATAGGACCTCCATGAATTAGTGTGCCCGGTTTATCGTTAAAACTGCTGGCGACCAGCATCGGCACGTTATAGACTTCGCAGAGCTCCACAGCTCGCGGATTAATGACCTTATTCCCGTAGGTAGCCATTTCCAGCATTTCTTCATAACTGATTTCCGGAATACGCTGAGCGTCAGATACCATGCGGGGATCGGCAGTGAAAACTCCCTCGGTATCGGTGTACCTTTCGCATCTGCCGCCCAGCTTGGCAGCCAGAGCGATAGCGGTAAGGTCGGAAGCACCGCGGCCGAGGGTGGTGACGTCCATTTCGTCCGTAATACCCTGAAAACCGGCAACTATCACAATTTTCCCTTCGGTCAGTTCCTGAACGACACGTTTTGGGTCGACCGCCGTAATACGGGCGTTGCGGTATGCTGAAGTAGTCATGATACCTGCCTGGGCACCGCTCAGCGATATAGCGTCGTAACCTATCTCCTTAAGTGCCATGGCCATCAGAGTGCAGGAAACAATCTCTCCGGTAGACAGGAGCATATCCATCTCCCTCTCATCCGGGTTGTTCGTAATCTGCTG
>DEUU01000473.1:0-1770 GCA_002362735.1 Dehalococcoidia bacterium UBA3254 | reverse complement strand
ACCGAGGCGATACGGCGGGCAACATTGCGGATGCGTTCCGCATTGGCTACCGATGACCCTCCATATTTTTGTACTACCAGAGCCATTTTCCTTTTCCTTTACGTGTAGAGCTTTTACATATAAAGAGTCTTTAATCTTTACCTGTCAAGTAATCCATAATTGTGTATGCGTTGTCAATAAGTAATCCAGCGTACTTGGCATCTCTTTCTGAAAATCTCCCGGCACCGTTACTATTAAATCCCGGACCCCATAACAAAAATGGTACTGGTTCGTCATTGTGCGTTTTAATTTTTATCGGAGTCGGATGGTCGGGCATAACGAGTACCCGCAGGGTATCGTCTCGCCAGTACCTGACCCGGCCGAGTATCTCGTTATCGATTTTTTCTATAGCTTCCACTTTTTGCTTGACCGACCCGGCATGTCCGGCCTCATCCGGAGCCTCGACATGAATAAAGGCCAGATCGTGGGTACTTAAAGCTGCCAGTGCACCGTCGGCCTGTCCGGCGAAATTGTTATCCGGACCGTCGGTTACACCCTGGATTTCCAGGTTTTTAATGCCTGCCATAATAGCCAGGCCACGCAGTAGGTCAACGCCCGAAGTCATTACGGCATTGAGACCATGAGCTTTTCGAAACTGCGGCATTTCGGGTATCTGCCCGCTGCTCCAGAAAAGCCAGATAGTGGTAGCCGGAGCCTCGCCGCGGGCTTGCCGGGCTTTATTGACCGGGTGGTCGCTCAGTATAGTCTCGGACTTTTTCATCAGGTCGCGCAGGAAATCACTGCCCGGACCGGAAGGTAAAAAGCCAGCCGCCTGTTTATTGGGAATATCATGCGGCGGAGTGCAGACTGCCTGCAGCGTCTCGCCGTGGTCTTTCAGTTTCAAGATGTGCCTGTAATTGACGCCGGGATAAAAATGGACCGTATCGCTGCCAAGTTTTTGCTGCACCGCTTCAATGAGCTCTTTAGCCTCGGGAGTACCGATATGGCCAGCGCTATAGCTTGCCATTTGCCCGTCGCGGACTGAGACCAGATTGCAGCGGAATACCACTTCATCTGAGGCGATGGGTATGCCCATGCTTTTAGCTTCGATAGCACTGCGGCCGCGGTAATAGACCGTCGGATCATAACCCCGCACGGACATGCAGGCACAGGCACTGCTGGGTTCCATACCGGCAGGTACTGTCCGGGCCAGACCGAGACGTCCTTCGCGTGCCAGGACATCCAGATTGGGCGTCTTTGCCAGTTCGAGGCAGCTTAAATTACCTCTCTCCGGCAGCGGCCAGCCGGCGGCCCCGTCCATTATAACGATTACATATTTCACGGCAATATCCTAAATATTTCTATCCGTATTAACTGCATTATATAGTTCAAAAATCAAAAATAAAAACTCAAATCCAAATATCAAAACTAAAAGACCGTGATATTCATCTAATTTGAGTTTTTTCCTTATCTTTGAGATTTAAACTTTGAGTTCTAAGTTTTACTCTACCCCTTTATTCCCCCTCTCTTGGGTGTCGAGAGGGGGACATAAATATAAGAGAGGGGCTTGTCTTCCCACTCTCTTTTTTCTAACTTCCAGTTCGGTAATGGCTGGAAGTTCGGGGACTGTTAGAATCTATTTTATAACAATTTGCTTATGGGGGGGAAATCCACATATAATGATAGGGTCGTTGCGGGGCGTAGCGCAGCCTGGTTAGCGCGCAGCGTTCGGGACGCTGAGCTCGGCAGTTCAAATCTTCTCGCCCCGACCAGTTTTTTCCCGTACTATCT
>DEUU01000347.1:6854-8140 GCA_002362735.1 Dehalococcoidia bacterium UBA3254 | reverse complement strand
GACTGGGCTTTAACGGAAGAAAAAAGGTGGACCTGCCCGCATTGTAAAGCGAACCTATCGTGGTATGATGCTGAATGTCCGGATTGTAAAGCCCCCCGGCCTGTCGAATTATTCAAACTCTAGAAGGTGCTGGTAAACAGTAAAATGAATGATAGCTCAAGGTTTTATTGGTGATGCTTGCTGGAAGCACAACTGATTCTATTCACCTCAGTCGGTGTAGTAATTGTCAATGATGAGATTGGGATACTGAATCTCCTGGAGAGAATGCGATGCAGCCTGGTTGGGATCAGGGAAGCTGTTGAGATTTATAATACATTACATAATGCGAGTCAATTGCTGGCAGATAGATTATTAACGAAGATCGATAAGTACAATACTTATATTCATTGAAATTATCTTTCCAACCCAGAGTACTCCTGATAATTGTTACACCAGGAGTAAATCAGCAATATTCAAAATAAGGGTGACGAAAAATGGAAAAGATTAGAGTCGGAATTTTAAGTCCCGGAGATATGGGTTCTGCCATCGGAAAGGTCCTGGTAGATGCGGGATATCCTGTTTTTACAGCTTTAGATGGACGCAGTGACCTGACAAAACTGAGAGCCCGGGAGGCCAATATATCAGATTTAGACACCATCGATAAACTTGTAGCCGCCTCAGATTTGATAGTTTCAGTGTTAGTGCCTTCCGAGGCGCTTGGTATAGCTCAGAAAGTCGCTGACAGTATACATCGTAGTAACCACCTTCCGGTTTATGCCGATCTTAACGCCATCGCCCCAGAGACCGTACAGAAAATCGACGAATTGATGATAGGTCTGGGAGTCACTTTCATCGATGCCGGTATCATCGGGGCACCTCCGATGGCCGGTAAGAAGAATACTCGTATCTATTGTTCGGGACCCCAAACTGAGATTTTTGAATCATTATCTCAGGCAGGTCTGGATATACGTAAGGTGGGAGAGGTTATCGGACAAGCTTCGGGATTAAAGATGGTTTTTGCTGCTTCTACTAAAGGGATAACAGCACTGTGGACGGAATTACTAGTAGCAGCGCGAGCTCTCGACCTTGAAGAAGCCCTGATGGCTGAATTGAAAATGGGAGGAACCGGCACTGAAGAACTCAGTGGCAGGATCTGTTCCATGCCCAGACGATCCCGGCGTTGGGTGGGTGAGATGGAAGAGATCGCAAAGACTTTTGAAAGTGTAGGTTTGACTCCCCGGATGTTGATGGGTGCCGCTGACATGTACCGTCTGGTAGGATCAACACCACTTGCCGACCAGAATTCA
>DEUU01000347.1:1984-6693 GCA_002362735.1 Dehalococcoidia bacterium UBA3254 | reverse complement strand
CAGGTTTGACTCCACGAATGCTGCTGGGTGCCGCCGACATGTACCGTTTGGTGGGATCAACTACACTTGCCGACCAGAATTCAAGACAGCCTAATCCATCACTTGATTCAGTATTAGGAACTCTTAACATTCAAATTTCTGAGAAATAACTCATCAGCATCAATAAAATTCAAGTAATATCACTTCAGGCAGGTTTAATTACCTGTACAGTGAAGATGAACTCAAAGAATGGGTCCCGCGAATAAAAGACATGGCTTTAAAAACAATGCATCTGCATGTTTTATTCAACAACTGCTTTGATTTTAAACCCGTGATCAATGCCCGTACCATGGGCCTACTGCTGGACTGAGGAAAAGATGAGTAACTAATTACATGAAAGGAAAAAAACGCCTTTTTCTGATTATTGTGTCCCAAGTACTAATTGGTAATTTCGTCATATTAAGGATTTACGGGGACACCCTCCAGAGTACTCACCTTTTCATTGTCCGTGGTACGGTGTTTTATCCGGTAGCCTGGCTAAATCTCATACTAGGGATATCGTTAATCATTTTTCTAATATGGGAATGGACTAGAAAACGATAACTATCTAGTTAATAAGAAGTCCGTGAGCTTGACCAGGCAGAGAGCAGTTATGAAACACAATTATGAGAATCTCGGGGTTAATCTCTTACAGGTTGAATTATCCGATTTACTGGTACGGTAATATCAGAAGGGACCATTGTTTTCGATTGATTAGTGGGATGTAATATTGCATAAGAATGGATGGCCGAGACGCGTTCGATTAGGTTAGCTGGAATGACCTTTGTAAAGGTTATAATATATTTTTTTGTGCGCATATTTACTTTTAAGATATGGATGAAAAATCCAAATAACGGCTTTGTTTTCTATCGATAATAAACCCACTCTTCATTACGCATGCCTGCAGATTATTTCCAAACCAGTACCGGATTGGTGCCAGTTTAGTGCCAGATTAGCTTCAGATATGTGAATTAACCGGATGAGGTATTGACAGGTGATTTGTAGATAAAATTCCTAAAGAGGATCCCGAGGCTGGGCTAATACATGGGGGGATTTAGTGGATATTAGATTAGGTGAAACGGGAATTTCACTTACATGAGATGTAATCCCGAACTCGTGGCGTATACAGCCAGGGGAAAGATGTTTTTATCTGAAAAATATGGATTTCGTCTAAAATAAATGTGTCTTCGCGATTAGATAAGAAAACTTGATTTCAGATACGTGATTATTCGAACTTAGCCGAAAGGCTGGGTGTAGTGAGTCACATAAGGTCAGATATTGTCTTTATAGTCAGAAATCAGTTTTAGTTAATCACCCTATTTTCCGATTCTGACCCAACGGTGAAAAATTTAAGGTTTACACCATCTTGAATATAATATTTTTCCTCTCTTTATATATGGGGGTGTGGGGGCACCCCCTCCCCCTCTCTCTAATTCTATCCCGGCGGGACCCATATTCATTACCTAGTCTGATGAAATTAGCAATTTAGCTACGGGGATATTCTTTTTACCAGGTTAAACAAATAATTTCATGATTCTCTTAAAACATATGCTATACTGTTGCCTGGAAAAATTACGGTCCGGTACGTAAATTAATTAACATTATGTCCAGATATGGTTGATTGCAGTTTATTGGTAAATCCGAATTCACGCCATTTCAATTGTAATTCCCCTTTATTACTTGATAAGGAATAATAATTTGAAAAAGCCTCAAATCATAAAATTCTGGACCGCATTGCATGATAGTAACAGTGTGAAAGCGGTGATAGCTTCCTTTGCCAATAAGATTGGATATGAAAGTGAACGTACACTTGAGCGTTATTCCCAGACTGACAGTGGTTTCAGAGAAGGATTGACTTCAGCTGAAATTTCAAAAAGTACCGGATGGGTTCAGAAACGGATAGATCAACTTCGTACATGGTGGGAAGAAGAATTCAGTAATGCAAACCAGACTGAGGAAGAAAAAGGTCAGAAACCTCCTCAGGAAACAAATATAACCTCTACTAAAGAGGAACCATCAAAAGGATCGTTCTGCCAGTCATCTCCGGAAGGGATCGATGTATTACAGCTGAGGAGATGGGGTGTGCCAAAAAATCAGGCAGCGGGATTACTGGGCGGTTGGATCATAAATCATACTCACGGCAATCATGAAATCTGTGCATTGTTAGGAAAGCTTAAAACCGATCTCGCGGAAAGGGAAATACCATACCAGCAGGCAGTATCTGCTTTTACCTTGGGACGTAAAGCGATAGAGTTCGAAAACCAAAAAATTCACCGGGATATTGAGTTGGGACGGCAATTTCGCCCTTGGGAGAGTACAACAAATAGCCAAACTTTTATTAAAGTAGTTCAGGAACTGGATAAACCTGATCCCGTAAAAGCTGAAAAGATTAAGAAGCATCTTGATGAATTAGGGGATTCTCTACAGAACCTGCAAAACCAACTGGAAATTGCTTTAGCAAATCAAGAATATTTCTCTAAATTCGATATCGAAAAGACTGACTTTATACAAGCCGGGTGTACACATTCCTGGGAAGTGTCTCATGACTTGTGGGAATATCTCCATTTACGTATGGAATATGACCGGTGTGAGAATTCGATAATCGTTAACTATCGGAAAGATCTTATCGGTGAAGGGATAGAAGAATTTTACCGAACTGCAGCTGATTTATCGGTACTTTTAGAGCTTCGAAAGCCGGAACCCGAATATCGTAAGGTCAAGCTAAACAATGATAGATGGGTACTTGAGGTAGAGATTGGAGAACGGTGGTACAACCTTGGATCAGGTGACCAGGTATTGTTAGACAAAATACAAGCATCTCACCTTCAGTTAATTGATAATTTCAGGCACCATATCAAAATGAATGAACTGATTAAGTTAAGAAAACAAATGCTTCAAGCTCTCAAGGATGTTCGCGGTAGCGTAAAAGAAGCATTACAGAAACAAACCTACTTAAAAGGTTTTTGCCTCAAATGTTTGGAACTGATAAATAGAAACCCATAGCCTGTCTGCATTTATTCAGAGTGGAAAAACAATTTCTTATACCCAATAGCAGCTCGAATTATCTTAGCAGCATTACTAAAATTATGATGGCGTTTTTCATAATCTGTAATATATATCACGGAAGGGGTATATAAGGGGGAACCACCCTACCCCCCTTCCCCCCTTAAATCTGTTTTTTTATTGTAGGAATAATACACATACCCCCATGACAAACTCAGTGAAATTGTGAAGATTTTTAAAGCGGGGATATGACTAATAATGAATTAGGGCATATGAACCAGGATACCGAAGTGTCTCACTTTATTTGCATCTAATGAAACGGAAAGGTACATGCGCATTAATTCGGAAGGATCGTAAAATAACTGAATATCAATGGTAACTAGAAGGCCTACCCCAGACACTTAATACTTCCGAACATTGCAGATACCATAGATATCCGAAAAGATGAACTCACTATTGTCGATGGTACGAATGCGGCCCGCAGGCCGACATGGAAAAAGCGCCCTAACGGGAGCTTTCAAAGTGTAAGTAGTAGTTTCACTTGATATATTATTGTGGTTTGAAGGTATCGGGTATCAGTACGGGGTATGTTTGGGATGCGTTCCCGATACGAGAATAATCTTCCATGGTTAGTTTCTGCACTCCCCGCCAAGTAAGGGTTTTACCAATAATTCTCTCGGCTTCGTCGAACGGGACACCCCTAGCATAGATTTTAATGGATGCCGGATCGAATTGGACTCTGCCTTCGTATGACATACCGGTTACAGGACTTTTCTCACCCTTATTATTAGGCATCAAATCACTCAATAGCTTGCCTTCTCCAATGATTGTTTTGTTTTTCTGGAACAGGCACATTGATCCTCTGGACACGTTACGCCAATAGTGAACACTGGCAACATAGTACCACCCACCCCTAAACTTAAGCTCCTTGGATAGGAATTCCTTCAAGTCATTGATGCTTTCGAATTCTTCTTGGGCATGCGGAACAAGATAGACAGCAGGTTCGGCGACATGCTGGACTTTGACTGGAAGCCCGAGAAGCTCGCGAATGACCTCGTTGGGATTTCTGCCGTTACCCCTTTTCTTAAGTTCAGCCATAACTTTGTCGTCTACATGTATAGTCGGTACCATACAACTCTCCTATTCAAGATTTATGATTAGAAGATTATAATATTCTTATTTTCTTGTCAACATAATGATTGAATACAACATATGGTTCTCTGTGCATTTGATAGAATCGGCCTTCTTCCTTATGATAGTATTCGCGCAATATGAAAGCTCTTCACTGGATTTTTGAACACATCGCCATCTTGGTAGTCTTGACTCTTATTGGTGAAGCCATTTATTTTTTTATTATGTTTAGTAGCGGTCACATCTACCTGAATGTCTATGACCCCACTATTACTTTTTTCTTGGGTATCTGGAATCTTTTTATATTGGTTGTTTGGATAGCACGACTTATACAAAAAGAGCGAGAAGAGTAAAGTAGAAGATAGGTTAGCCTTATTCACCTAGCTATGGTATAGAATTCGGCGTTGCTGCCAGAGACATCTTTCGAACTAGTTTTGATCTAAACCATCGGCAGAATTCATCACTTTCACTAAAAATGAATTCTTGACCATACCCCCTCAGTTGTCCCTGTAGGGAAGGATTCCGAACCTTCGTTTGAGGCTATCCAGCCTGGTTGG
>DEUU01000347.1:1592-1729 GCA_002362735.1 Dehalococcoidia bacterium UBA3254 | reverse complement strand
AGCATTCACAACTCTTGTTTGAGAAGAAAGGGTTGATTCCGGCCGTTCAGCAGTTGATTTTCCTTCAATCTCGACTTTGGCTAGATAGCATTCTCGAAAAGAGTTCGAATCTACGATGGTGGGCGATACTGGATAAT
>DEUU01000347.1:0-1306 GCA_002362735.1 Dehalococcoidia bacterium UBA3254 | reverse complement strand
TTCGAAGTGGCCGTAATATTATGAACCAGACCGTAGTTCGAATTCCTCAGCATGAGCTAAGGTCGGGCGAAGGTCAGTCTACCCAACGTGAATTCGCCAATCTCTCGTCACTCTATGCCAGCCTATTTTCATTTTGCTGTCTCTCCGGAATATAATGTCGGTGTCTCGACAATTCTGTGGTTCAGATGACCGAAGGAGATTGTATTATGACGATGAAAGAATTGGAACAACGCATCAAAACACTCGAGAGCGAGGTCAGGATCCTGAAAGATATTAGGGAGATCGAAATCCTCCAGCGGGCATATGGCTACTACCTGGAACACTGGATGGATGATGAGGTCATAGACTGTTTTGCCGACAGCCAGGGGGCTGAATTATCCCTTTACGAAGGGACATGGCTTGGTAAAGAAGGGATCAGACGATATTTTAAACGGGAGCAAGGGGTACAACCAACCTTTATTCATCAGGTGATGCAGCTGTCGCCTATCATCCATGTAGAGCCCGACGGCGAATTGGCCAATGGGAGATGGTACAGCTGGGGTGCAGTGGCTAGTCCTGGCGAGAATGGCATCAGGCAGTTTTTCATGGGTGGAATCTACGAAGCTGTATATACAAAAGAGGACGGCAAGTGGAAGATTCTCAAACTCAAGTACAGTCTTCACATCGCCGCTGACCCGCGCGAAGGTTGGGTAAGACCTGATAAAGTCGCCAAGCCAGGAGCAACTGAGGGGCCCAGGATCACCTTGAACCCAGACCTTCCTCCCGGTGGTATGGATTCTTTATATCCGTCCGGCTTCATCTTCCCATTTCACTTCAAACACCCTGTGACCGGCAAGGAGACCTCCGAACTAAAACGCAACGCTGCCCTGAAGTTCAGAGCCAACCGCCTGAGCAGAACGCAGACCTAACTTCCTGTACTTACTCGGCCACTTATTGAAGCTGTGAGATGCTGGACAGAGCAGACGACAGATATAATCGTTGAAGTCGAAACCTACTAAACAGATAATTTTGTCATTTCAAGGTTGGTTCTGAATGATGACTCTGTTAATTGGGTGGATTATAATACTCCCAATTGGACTCTTTATCCTAATTAGCTTGGGTAAAAAACCGGCTTGTAAATGCCTGATTATCGTATGCAGAGGAGATTGAATATGAGTAAAGTAGCAAAAAAAGCTCAATGGCCCTTGCCTATCATCGAACCGGAAAAAGTGGGGGTTTCTCCAGTATCATTAGCCCGCATCCGCCCGAGTTTGCAGCGGTTTATCAATCGGAAATATGCTCCTAACTTTGTTACCCTGGTTGCGAG
>DEUU01000138.1 GCA_002362735.1 Dehalococcoidia bacterium UBA3254 | reverse complement strand
GCGGCATATTCCCAGCCCCATTTCTGATGGGTCCTCAATATCAGGTCTTCCCGGATGCTGCGAGGAAAATCAAGATCGATATCCGGCACATTGTTCATGGTATCGGCCGGGAGAAAACGTTCCAGAGAGAGTTTATATTTTAAAGGATCAATATGGGAAAGGCCGATCAGGTAACCGGCCAGCAAAGACACTGAAGACCCGCGGCCTCTCCCCGGCGGATTTTCTTCGACCGTCAGAGAGGGATCGCTCAGCCCCTGTTCGACCATGACTTCCCTTCCCAGTTTGATTACCTCGTGGTACATCAGCAGGAAACCTGCCAGCTTGTACTTTTGAATCAGACTGAACTCCTGACCCAGCCTTTCACACACTTCTGGAGTAATGGAGCCGTAACGCCGGACGGCGGCATCATAACACAGCTTTTCCAGATAGCTCTGCGGGGTATGCCCTTCCGGGGCCGGATAATCCGGGAAAATATAGTCGAGGTCGCGGGTCAGGTCCAAGGTGCAGCGCTCCGCAATTTCCAGGGTATTGGTCAGAGCCTCCGGGCATTCCTGAAACAGGGACTCCAGTTCCGGCACGGGACGCAGGTAAAACTCCGAATTCGGGCGGCGTTCGCGGTGACTCTCTTCCAGGCTTTTGCAGTACCGAATAGATACCAGACAATCTTGAAGCTGGTGCCGGTCCCGGATATGGTAATGGACGTTACCCCCGGCCACTACCCTGACGCCCATTTCCCTAGCCAGAGACAGCAGCTTCCGGTTACGCTCAGTGTCGCCGTTAACCAGGTTTTGCTGAAGCTCCAGATAATAGTTGTCGCTGCCGAACCATTCCAGATAATTCCGGATCAGGTTTTTAGCTTCCGGGAGACGGGACATGGCGACCAGCTGCGCCAGTTCTCCCTGCCGACACCCGGACAGGACGATCAGTCCGGCAGCATGATCTTTGAGAAGCGCGGGGTCCAGCTCCGGGGTATCACGCTCCCCTGAGCTGTGCGCCGCTGTAATGAGCCGGCAGAGGTTGCGGTAACCCTGACGGTCTTTGGCCAGCAAGGTCAGATGATAGTTATTCTTGAGGGTTATCTCAGCGCCCGTGATACCGTGGATATCCAGCGAATGGGTAAGCTGGGCAAAGCGCATCGCTGCGCACAGGTTATTATGGTCGGTAAGCGCCAGAGCGCGGTAACCCAGCTCTTTCGCCCGCACCAGCAATTCTTCCAGCGAAGAAGCCCCGTCATGAAAAGAGTAATAGCTATGACAATGCAGTTCAGCGTAATCCATAGTTGTAATGTCAAGGCAAAAGGCAAAGGAGTGAAGAAGGATGCGAGGAAATACCTTTACTGAGATCCTTCATATCAAATAATCTTTCCCTCTTCCGTCATTACGAGGCTCCTGATCCTCCCAGAAGCAATCTAGGTCAAACCGACAACACAGGCTTCAGATTGCCGCGTCGCTGCGCTCTTCGCAATGACGGAAGGAGAAAACGCTTCTCGCGCCTGACGGATACAACTTTTAATTTTGAATTATAGTTTTGCTTTTTGCCTTTTGACCTTTGACTTCTCCCTAATATCCCTGTTTATACCACTGACCGCTAACAAGGTCCTTATAAATCACCAGCCTTTGTCCTGAATTGAACAGGACCGCGTAGTAGAGCCGCGAGACCGGTGCGCCGCGCCACCACTCATCATCGATACACCACCGGTCCTCAATTGACTTAACCGCCTGTTTCCGGACGTTTTTCTTTACAGGCGGAGACACATGGGATAAGGATACTGTCCTCACCGCCACCGGTTCGCCCGCAGCGGACTCTTCCACACCTACCGCCTCCGGCAAATTTACTGGCTTAACGGCACCAGCGCATAACGTCTTTCCGGTATTCGTGACCACGGCTCCACTTCCTTAATCTTGAATACCTGGGGACTGCCCAGGCGAAAATCCAGCTGCTTAATATCATCCAGCAAATGCTCTCTGGCCCTGACTTCGGTAAAAAGGCTTTTCTGCCTTCCGCTGCGGTATCCCAGCCCGGTAATTTTCAGTCCCACCCGCTCCACCGGACCGGGTTGAGGGAAGTTCTCCAGGACAGATTTGATCCGGGAAAGAACGCTCTTGATATCCATGACTGGCTCTTTAAACTGAAGGCTGCGTTCCCAGCACTCCGCAGTCCAGCCGCGGGTCCAGAGGGTCAGACGGCGGATGCCCCGGCCCTTCAGGGAATCTTTACCGAAGACCCGGGAAAGCAGCGACTCCCAGGTCAGCAGCAAGGCCTCAAGCGCAACCGTTACCGAAGACAGCACGGTACTTTCTTCTATGTCTTCTTCCATAAACCGGGGATAAAGGGGCGTAGAATCAGACCCCCGGGCCAGCTCCCAAATTTTTTTACCTTCCGGACCGAACTGGGCCTGGAGAGGTCCGGGAGAAAGAGACGCCAGATGGCCCAGAGTGCGAATGGCAAAATCTCGCAGCTTATTCTTGCTTTTCAACGATATGGGAAGGACCTCACAGGGAAGGTCTTGCAGGAAATCTGCGAGATTACCGGCCAGTGTCCGGTAAACCGCCTCAGGGGGGCTGCGCAGGGCCGCCAGATAAGCCGGGAACTTGCCTTCCGCAATCCCTATCCGGACGGAAAATGTCTCCGGAATAACCTCTTTAACCTTCTGTGCCAGAAAATCGTCATCCGGGTAAATAAGCTGCAGCCCATCCACGCCGATGTAAGCCAGCCCCAGGTCTGCCCCCTCCACCAGAGGGCTTTTTAATTCCAGAGAATCCAGAATCTCCTGAAAAACAGACCAGTAAAGAGGAAGGTCCGCCTGGACCAGAACCGCCCCGCCGTGACGGGCCAGAGCCGGCTGAAGCGGCATGTCACGCTGCAGGTCTTCCAGGTCCGGCGAATAGTCCAGAACCAGCTTCTGAGAACCTTCCGCACGGACAATGATTACCGGCCGGCCTTCCATGTCCGGATGATTCCGGATTTCGCATCTCAGAGGGAAATGAGGCAGCAGAACGCAAAGAATCTTCATGGCTCACCTTCAATAAGCTTTACTTAACCCAACCTTAAGACAAAAATAAGTATACTAGAACAAATGTTCTTCTGTCAATAGTATTTTATCATAAAGAGGCTAAAAGAAGGTGAGAACGCGGGAATTAGCAGGGGTCTTTTCAATTTGTCATTCCCGATCCCGTATCAAGTACGGGACAGGCTTTGATCGGGAATCTTGGTTTCTTAAGATCACCGTTTAGATACCCGCTTTCGCGGGTATGACAAAGTAATAAGTTTCGCAAATGAAAAGACCCCAGGGATTTACTGTCCAAAGGCCGGGCCGCGTATGTCAGCATCATTGTTGTACCCGTAGCCCTCCCAGTATCCCCGGAAGTCAGTATTGGAAGACAGCTCTATCCGAGTGACCCATTTCGACCATTTATAGCCAAATTTACTCTCTGCCACCACCTGGAAAGGGAACCCCCGGTCATCCGGTAGAGTAACATCGTTCAGTTTCATCCCGATGATGATATTCTTTTCGTTAATATAGCTCAGGGTCAGCGAGGAATATCCATCCGGAACATCGGCAGTATGGAAAATGACGATCAAGGCTTCCGGCTTGACTTTGGCATCTTTGAAAATATCCATCAGTGCCGGGCCGGTCCATTTGGCCGTGAAATTCCAGCCTTCAACGCAGTCCAGGTCCATCAATTTGGAAATCAGGGGGTAAGCCAGCAAATCATTGTAGCTTAAGCTCAGGGGCTTATCTACCAGGCCGTCCACCGTCAGTTTATAGGTCGCCCGGTCGATATGCTGTGTGCCAGATAAAGCATTATTCCTCTGCTCGCTGATGGGTGTTAATTTGACGCCCTGGAATTCCGTTGCTTCCGTTTCAGTTGGCGCAGGATTTCCTGTAGTTACGGCTGGTTTGCAGGCGACCAACGTTGAAAATGCCAGAAACCCTAAAACGACGGTAAAAATAATGAGTTTGTTTTTCATGGTCTCCCCCTTTCCGGAATACTTCCAAGAGGAATTGTTTATAAATTCATTATAGTATATGGTTGCCCGGTTAAAAGTACTTGATAAAAGAGAGTTAAAGAGTGTTATAATAGTTATAATCGCAAACGATGCATTTCGCGATCACCTGAAATTGTATACTCAGCCTCGGGACTCGAGGCAAAAAATAGGTTTCATAGGAGAGGCAAACATCATGCAGTATGACGAGGGCAATAAATATTTTTCATATTCGGATGCCGATCATGATCTGTGGATGCTTTTGACGCATACCCGGTACGCTATCTACCGGTCACGGGAAAAGGAGCTTCTGAGATACGGCGTATCTCCTGAGCAGGTCGGCGTCATGTTTATCGTGCAGGCGCTCGGCAACCGCGCTACTCCTTCCGTCATCTCTCGCTTTATCCTGCGGCAGCCTCATACCGTCTCGGCACTCATTGAAAGAATGGTGGAAAAAGGGTTCGTCAAAAAGGACCATGATCTCGACAAGAGAAATCTGGTCAGGGTTTCTTTAACAGAGAAAGGCCAGAAGGTTTATGATTATTCTACAAAAAGAGGACCCATTCACCGGATCATGAAAGTCTTAACCCAGGATGAACGCATTCAGCTCCAGGGACTACTGAGTAAACTGCACCTGCAAGCCCGCAAAGAGATCGGCATGGACAAGGAAAAATATTCGGACGAGGAATAGCCTCTTTATTATTCGTCAGAATAATTGCTATACTTGAATCATATCAGCCTTTTACAGGAGATTAAGGTATGGCAAAATCAAAGCCTAAAGTCGGGTTGGCTCTGGGGGGAGGTTACGCTCGCGGGTTGGCTCATATTGGGATTCTGGAAGTCTTCGAACGTGAACGTATTCCGGTTGATTTGATTGCCGGTACCAGCATGGGAGCGCTGGTCGGTGCGCTCTATGCCCGGGAACGTGACGCCTCTCTCATCAAAAAGCAGGCCGCTGCCCTGGACTGGATCGGTGTCACTTCTCTGGTTGATCTGGCGATTCCTAAGAGCGGCTTTATCGGCGGAAAGAGAGTGATAAACCTGCTGCGCCGGTTTCTTGGCGATGCCCGCTTTGAGGACCTGGATATTCCCTTCTCCTGTGTGGCCACCGATATTATTCGCGGAGAAGAGGTGATCATTGACAAAGGTCCGGTAGTGGAAGGAGTCAGGGCCAGCATCTCTATTCCTTTGATCTTTTCGGTGGTGAAGCGGGACGGCAGGTATCTGGTAGACGGGGGACTGGTAAACCAGGTGCCTATCAGCATCGCCCGGCAAATGGGCGCCGATTTCGTCATCGCCGTGGATATCTCCTCCGGGACCAATAATGCACCCCCCCAGACGACGATGGAAACAATCATACAGTCCGTCGTCATCATGTACTCGAAAATCTCCCTGAACCAGCTTGCACGCGCTGACGTGGTCATCCGTCCGAAGGTCAGCCATATCGGCTCGACGGACTTCTCCAAGCGCCACGAGGCCGTCCTGGAGGGTGAGAAGGCGGCGCTGGAAGCGATGCCGCAGATCAAGGCGGCACTGGATAAATTGAGGGCAGAGGGCAGGCTTTGAAAGAAGTGATGAAGCGATTGGGTGCGGAAGTGCCTGAGTGAAGAAAAAATAGTTGAATTTTGAATAAAAAAATTGGTGGATGACGGACGGCTCATCCACCAATTTTATATTAAAAGAGAGGTTGTTCCCCAACCCCCTCCCT
>DEUU01000137.1 GCA_002362735.1 Dehalococcoidia bacterium UBA3254 | reverse complement strand
CCTTTTAAGGCCCACGCCCGTTCGGAAATCCTTATTGGGCCGGGATATGATCCGAGGGATTTCGCCATTCTTTCATACGGGGGGGGCGGCGGCATATTCGCTGAGGGAATCGCCCGGGACATGAAAATCTCACGAGTTATCGTACCACCGTATCCTGGAGTATTTTGCGCCTGGGGAATGCTCGGAATGAATGTCGTCCATACTTATTCCCAAACCCACAACCGTTCAATAACCAATCTCGATATGCAAGATATCAACAATATATTTGAAGAAATGAAAGACCAGGCTTTAAAAACACTTAAAGAAGAAAAAGTACCGGAAGAAGAGATTGAAATTATCCAGTCTCTTGATATGAGTTATGCCGGTCAGGGGCATTATGTTGAAGTGCCGCTAAAGGATATCCTGTTAAAGGAGCAATCCAAAGCTGAAATCAGTGAACTATTCCATCGTCTCCACGAAATCAAGTATGGACACCGCTTAAAAGCTCCTGTCAGAGTCATTAATGTCAGAATGAAGGCTATCGGTAAGCTTAAAGAAATACCAGTCAAGGAAATCGAAGCTGGGAAAGATATCCCAAAATCCGCTATTAAGCCCAACCGTAAAGTCTATATGGAGGGAGCCTTCATAGACTGCAGAATTTATGATCGAGAAAAACTCCTGGCTGGGAATACCTTGATCGGACCGGCCATTGTTGATGAACCTCACCATACTACTATCGTTGGCGATGGTCAGACACTCAGCGTCGATAAATGGGGCAATCTAATAATCGATTTGAGAGGTGCCTAAATGGCGAAGATTGATCCGATTACTTTTGCCGTGGTTCGCAATAAATTAATGTCAATTGCCAATGGTATGCAAGAAGTTGCCTTCAGATGTGCTGTAACCCCGATGATGTATGAGATCAGGGACAGCTGTTTTGCCATTCTGGATGCCGAGGCCGGAATTATTGCTCAGTCTCAAGGCATGGTTCTTTTCCTGGGTACTCTGGGGCCTGGAGTTAAGAATTGCATGGATCTGATCGGCAGCGAAGGACTTGAACCAGGAGATGTAATCGTCTCAACTGCTCCGAATATTTCAGGATCTCATCCCGCCGATGCCCTGTTGTTTACACCGATTTTCTATAAGAATAGAATCTTCGGCTATGCCGCTTCAAAAACCCACTGGGCTGATTTGGGAGCCAAGTCATTTTATCCAATAGATACTAGAAGTGTCCATGAAGAGGGTTTACGCATACCTCCAGCCAGACTTTATAAAGCCGGGAATTTGAATAAAGAAATTTGGGAGATAATCAAGTGGAATTCAAGAGCACCTGATCTGGTATGGGGAGATATACAGGCGCAAATTGCCGGATGTCGTTTTGCGGAAAAAGAACTCGCTGAATTATTGGATAAGTATGGCCTGGAAACCGTCAAATCCTGTATTGGGGAAATGTATGATTATAGCGAGCGTATGACCCGGTTAGCTATCCAGGAAATTCACGACGGTACCTGGACAGCTGAAGATGCCCTGGATAATAACGGGGTGGATAACGAACCTATTCGCACAAAAGTCACAGTAACCGTAAAAGGAGGGGATATCACGATAGACCTCACCGGTTCATCTCCTGAACACCAGGGCTCTCTGAACGGTCTTCTGGTTAGCTCTACTGGCGCCATTCGGGCCGCTATAAAAGCCCTGACTACTCCCAAGCTTCCAGCTAATGAAGGCTGTTTCAGACCGATCAAGGTAATCATTCCAGAGCATAGTGTCTTTAATGCCTGCTCTGCAACTACCACTTTCCTGTGGTCGTGGACAGCTCATCATATATTGGAACTTATTAATAAAGCACTCCAGGGCGTTTTGCCGGAAAATATCCCGGCTTGCTCAGGAGCTGATCCGTGTATCCAGGGATTTTCCGGAAGGAACCCTGAAACCGGTGAATCGTGGGGTATGATAATACCGGTAGTAATCGGGCAGGGGGCTGACCTTCATGGTGACGGAGATAATTATCTTTTCCACATCGGCGGCGGGTCTCCTAAAAACACACCGGTTGAGATGATGGAGTTATTATATCCCATCTTTATTGAGAAAGCTGAGTTTGTCCCGGATAGCGGTGGACCGGGTAAACATAGAGGTGGGGTTGCCAGTCAAATTCTTTACCGACCTCTTCAGCCGCTAAACTTTTTTTGCATGATTGAAAAAGCGGAAACCCCTCGATTTGCCGTACAAGGAGGAAAGGAAGGCATTCGTAATAATCTATTTATCCAGTTCAGTGACAAAGCCGAGAAGAGAATCTTAAAGACCCCTAACCTTGGGCTTACCGAAAAGGATCGAATTAGAGGTATTGCTGGCGGTGGTTGCGGTTACGGGGATCCGTTGGAGAGAGAACCTGAATTGGTACACGAAGATGTCATCAATGGATATGTTACAATTGAGAGTGCAGCCTCGGATTACGGTGTCGTGATTAACCCGTCTAATTTTAAAATTGATATTAAAGGTACCTCAGAATTAAGGGCTAAACGGAAAGCTTTATGAGGATAAAATAAATCTCCGGTCCTGGCTTCATTTTAATAAGGGAAAAAGGAGTTGAGTATGTCAAAATATTTATTTATGGTTCAAGCGGATTGTGCTGATCCTGCAAAGGAAAAAGAACTGAATGATTGGTATGAGAATATTCATGTCCCGGATATGTTGGAAGCTACTGGAGCGGTTAAAGTTACCCGGTATTTAAACCTCAGTCCAGGGACCAATAAGCGTCCCAAATATGTTGCCCTGTATGAAATTGAAACCGAAGACATTAAAGAATTCGATAAATTATTGATGAAGGGTGTAAAAAAAGCTGAAGCGGCTGGCCGCATGAGCAATCTCTTAGTTCCTGAAAGTCATTATCCCTTTGAGCCGGCTTACTATAAAGAAATTAGTACCCGGAAAGGGACTAAGAAAAAATAATCGGTTAGATCCAACTTTTTATTAAGTGCTACACATTTTTAACGGCATTTTGTCACACGTAATCCAAAAATGAATGTGTCTGGTTAGCCATGCAGGAAGTTATTTCATCAATGGATATTCCTGCGCTAATATTTGAGCCTCTGGATTCATTCCCTGTATTTCTATAAAATAAACGCCAATATTCTTAATTTACCGGCATTATTTAGGGAGACTGAAGAAGGCTATTTTATGATTGATCAAAAAGTTCTGTATCCACCTGAAGGTCAAAAGTCCAGACTTTCTTATGGCTATGTCGTTATCATAGCCTCTTTTTTTATTCTGTTGATAACGGGGGGAACGCAGTACAGCTTTGGAGTATTTTTTAAGCCGATGTTGAATGAATTCGGCTGGTCCCGTGCAGCCACTGCTGGCGCCTATTCACTAAATATGATTCTGATGGGGTTCTTGGGTATTCTGGCAGGGAGGCTATGTGATAGATTTGGGCCAAGGTTGGTCCTGACGGCTGGAGGCTTTCTGATAGGTCTCGGATACCTGCTCATGTCTCAGCTTAATGCTATCTGGCAGGTCTATCTGTTTTTTGGAATATTTATCAGTACTGGTATGAGCGGAATGGCAGTTCCGTTAGTGTCCACCGTAACCAGATGGTTTAACAAGAGGAGAGGTTTGGCCAGCGGCATTGTTGTTTCAGGGGTAGGTGTTGGGATGGCAATTACTCCTCCGCTCGCCGACCTGATAATTTCACGCGCGAGCTGGAGAGTCTCTTATCTCATTTTTGGATCCATTGCTATAGTCTTAATTATCGCTTTAGCTCAGTTTATCAGGCGAGCCCCCGATCATAATATTCCTTCGGTTCAGGATACGGATACTCTGAAGAACAGCAGTCTGAATGTTCAGGACAATGGGTTTTCTTTTCGGGAAGCTATCCATACCCGGCAGTTCTGGATTATCAGCTTGATGTATCTTTTTTTTGGTTTCAACATGCAGATGGTGATGGTCCACGTAGTATCCTATGCTACTGATATTAAAATTTCGGCTGCCGCCGCTGCCGTCATTTTGTCCATTATAGGCTTTGTCAGCATCGGCAGTAAGGTCGGTATTGGCAGCCTGGGAGATAAGGTCGGTGGTCGTAACGCCATGATTTTGGTTTTTACTTCATTATTAATGTCTTTCATGTTGTTAAGATTCTCTGAGGAACTATGGATGCTCTACCTTTTTGCAGTCATATACGCTATAGGTTATGGAGGCTTTTCAGGAGTGCAATCTCTCGTGATAGCTGAATTTTTTGGGTTGAGATGTCATGGCGCCATATATGGGGCAGTGACGGCAGTCGGAGTCAGTATCGGGGGAAGCCTGGGCCCTCTGGTAGGCGGATATATTTTTGATATCAGCCGCAGCTATCATTGGGCTTTTATGGTCTGTGCGATTGTAAGTCTTCTCGGTCTGATTTTGACTATATCATTGAAGTCTATTTGTACGCCAGATTAACCCGAAGACTGGAATTGACAAGTTTTAGTCACACATGTTATTATATTGGGCGCCAATTACTTTGTATGAAATCGATCCCCCCGTTTTATGGGTTGCCTTAAGGATTAGGAATAAATGGGAAAAGATTCAAATCAAAAATTTCCACCCTCCCCGGGTTATATTGAAGTTGATCCGGGCAAATGTGCGGGCTGCCAGATTTGTATGCTAATCTGTTCTCTCGTGCACGAAGGTAAATGCGATATTCAACTGGCCAGGATACAGATTATTCAGGATACTTATAAGCCGTGGCCGGACTGCATCCAGATTAAACAATGTCGTCAGTGTCCTTCCCCGGCCTGTATCAAAGCCTGTCCTGCTGGCGCTGCTTTCGTTGATACCGAACACGGGAACGTACGTGTCATCGATGAATCCAAATGTACCGGCTGCCAGGCTTGCCTTAAAGCCTGTCCGTTTAATGAAGCCGGGATGATCTGGAATGTTGAAAAACAGGTGGCCGGGAAATGTGACTTGTGTGCCAATGCACCGTTTCTGGGGGAGCCAGGCGGGCCAGGTTTTAAACAGGCTTGTGTATCTGTATGCCCGCATAAAGCCTTGACTTACAAATCCAGAAGTCTCAAGAAAGAATAAGCTGATGCGTTAGCAGAGTATTTGGCAGATAAGGTTAATTCGAATAATACAACGTTAGACTTAGAAGGAAGGTTTTGAGAAGATGAGTGGCGGCTACATGGGGAAGATCTTAAACTTAGACCTTACCAACCAAACATACAGCATCATCAAAACCTCTAAATATGAAGAATATGGTGGAGGCATTGGCATCGGGACCGCCATCTTCTGGGAATTATGTGCTTCCCAGCTTCCCTTTGATGCCTATGATCCGCGTAATGTCATCACCCTGATGTCTTCTCCTCTTTCCGGGACTCTGGTACCCGGGGCCAGCCGGATGGAAATGAATGGATTGGGACCACAGTCATATCCTGTTCACTGGTTCACCCGGGGTAATGTAGGAGGCAGGCTGTCAGGACAGTTCAAGGCGGCCGGCTGGGACGGGATGGTTATCCAGGGGAAAGCGGATAAACCGATATGGATTAATATTGTCAATGATAAAGTAAGTTTTGAAGATGCCGGTGACTTATGGGGTAAAGATACCTGGATTACCCAGCAGATCATCTGGGAAAGGGTGATCGGTCAGGTACAGAAGAATCCCTGGTATCAGATCGGGAATACCTCTACCTCAGGCAGAACTACGCAGAAGCCGGCGGTATTATGCACCGGACCCCTGGGAGAAGTCAAAGCGGGAGAACTGGGGTGTTTAATTCATGATGGAGCCTCTGCGGTAGGACAGGGGGGGTTTGGAGCCGTCTGGGGATCGAAGAATTTAAAGGCGATCAGTGTTTTAGGAAGCGGAGGGATACCGGTAGCGGACCCACTGGCACTGATAGAAGCCTGGAAATGGTCAGCCAGCTATCGTAATGCTCCGGCTGTGCCTCCGCCGTTTGCGATAGGAGCGGT
>DEUU01000209.1 GCA_002362735.1 Dehalococcoidia bacterium UBA3254 | reverse complement strand
CTCAAAGCTTCTTCGGCTTTCTTGCGCATGAGGGACAGTTCCAGGTGAGTACTGTCAATAACGGTTGAAAATGTCCCACTTTTCACGGTCAAAATGTCTCACCTTTGGGCCTGATTTTAGGCGACCTCCTGGATTACCGCACGCTTATGGTAACGCCGGCGGACTAATCCTGGCTCTGGCGGTAACGTAATCCCCGGATATTGACGTAATCGGTATGAGTTACCTTTGATGTTCACAATATGGCAATGATGTAACAGCCGGTCCAGCATGGCAGAGGCTGCGATAGGATCACCAAAGATTTCGCCCCATTCCTTGAAACTCTTATTGGAAGTGAGTATCATCGAGCCTTTTTCATAGCGGGCATTGACTACCTGAAAAAATAGATTGGTGCCGCTGGCCGTAATCGGCAAGTAGCCAATTTCATCTACTACCAGTAAAGAAGGATTGCGCAGGACGGCCATCCGTTCTCTTAGCCGACCCTGTTTCTCGGCCTCTACCAGAGATAAAACCAGGTCCGACAAAGTACTAAAATAGATACGCCGTCCCTTCTCCGCCGCCGTCACGGCCAGGGAGATAGCCAGATGAGACTTGCCCACACCGGCAGGACCCAATAAGATTACATTCTCTTTACGCTCAATAAAGGTCAACTCATGCAGACTTAAAATCTGATTGCGGTCAATCGAGGGCTGGAAAGAGAAATCAAAAGAATCCAATCTCTTCAAGGCGGGCAGCCGGGAAGAGCGCATGGCCGAAATTAAGCGGCGCTGACGCTTCAGGACGACCTGGGCTTCCAGTAATTTATTCATGGCTTCAGCGGGGCTGAGGGCTCCCTGGTCTAATTGGGTCATTAAGTTATCTACGGCCTCCAGGCTGCCCGGCATACCCAGGTCTGCCAGATGAGATTTAAGAGAATTAACGGTAGTCTCAGCGCTCATCGGAGCACCTCCTCGTAGATCTCAAGCGAGCGGCATTCCACTTCGATAAACTCATTAGCATAGCTTCCCTGGCTTGTATACCTTTGTAAAGAGCGTTCTAAATGTCGGCGGTGACCGGGCGCCAACAGTCGCTCTCCTCGTCCCGATAATACCGGATGGACTGCTAATAATTTCTCCTGCTGATAGAGACAGATTTGGAGGGGAGAGACTTGGACTTTGACTTCTCCTCGGCCCACTCCTTCCGGCAGAGAGTACTCATTGCCATTGTAAGCCACAAAACCATCACGACTGACCCGGCGACTAAAACTGACAATAGGCATAAACAAATCTGGATTCAGAGGTTTAAGATGGGCGATTTCCAGTTTCAGGCGGGCAACCGGCATTTCATGAGTGGTCCCATGAATACGACAATTAGCAGTCTCCTCCAGCCACTTTTCTACCTGTTGATTCAGATCCTCTAAATCGCGGAAGGTGCGGCCGTAAAAGAAATTGTGGCGCAAATAAGAGACCGACCTTTCCACCTTGCCCTTGGTTTTAGCTCGATAAGGTCGACAGGCTTTGGGCTGAAATCCATAATGGTGGGCAAAACGCAGCATCTCCTCGGTGAAGACCGCTTCTCCGTCAGCCTGAGTGCGAGTTACCACGGCCTTCATCCGATCAAAGAGTAGGGAGTCAGGGACTCCGCCAAAAGCTGCCAGAGCCTCATGGAGCCCACTCAATAGAGTCAGTTGGTCTTGATGGCAAAAGAAACGGACCCACAGGTAACGAGACCAGGAAAGCACCACCAATAAGGCATAGACAATACCAAAAGGAGTCTTAAAGACAGCAAAATCAACTTGAGCTTGCCGGCCCGGATTTACTTCAAAGCGAATTTCCAGTGGTACAGGTACTTCCGGACGCTGGCTCATCACATATTCACTTAAGATAGTGTATTTACCTTGATAGCCCTGCTTTAAAATCTCTTCCTGAAGCCGAGCTACCGACAGCTCCGGGAAAGCTTCCAGACGGCCTTGAATATAGCGTTTGAAAGGATCCAGTAAAGAGGGTTTAGGTGGACGTGGTTGGTATCCGGGACCAGTTTTTCCGCTTTTCAGGTACCGGTGCACAGTGCGCCGGTTGATACCGAGTTTTCGAGCAATAGCAGTTTTAGATAGACCTTCCTCGAGATAATGCTGCATGATGATAAATTCCTCCTTGCTTAACATCGCCTGCCCTCCTTACTTATAGTAAAGAGGCGGCTGACTTATTTCGCAAGGTGGGACATTTTCATTTGCTATTTTTGTCTAATTTACCATTGCCATCGATAGCTTGGGCTATCGCAGGGAGGTTGGAATGCCCTGCTTTTCGCTGCGCTTTATCCTGAAAGAGTGCGCAAACTTGTGCTTTTGAGTCCGGCTGGAGTAACATCCGATCGTGCTTCATTTTTAGCACGGGCAATACTCTATTCCCTTTTAGGAAAGAAGGGTGCAGCGGCTTTAAATCACTATATTCTTGAGAGCGATACTATCGATCCGGCAGCCATAGCCTACATGAATGTTATCATGACACATTTCAAGCCGCGTATCGAACCTCTTAAAATATTTAGTGACTCGGATCTAGAGCGTCTTACTATGCCGGTATTGCTTTTAGGCGGAGCCCACGACAAAATTCGTGATGTTTCCCAAATATCTGCGCGAATGAAAAAAGTACTGCCTCATCTGACGACTCATATCTTTCCTGATAGGGGGCACGTCCTGGTAAATACTGCTCAGCAAATAATTCCTTTCCTGTTATCCTCACCGGCGGTGTTATAACTCATACAGGCGTAACGTGAAATTATGCATTTCCCGTCGTTGTAGTTATATATACAATTTGTAATTCAGTTTTATTCTGGCTCAATTAATTATAATTAATATGGAAATAGATTTTTTAGAAATGATGAATTTCGGGGGGAGGATTCTCGAAATGAAAGGGATATTCATATTTGGGGCTTTAATTGCTTTAGTCGGTTGGGCATACTGGAGGTTATACCCCAGGCAAAAT
>DEUU01000337.1:4305-7396 GCA_002362735.1 Dehalococcoidia bacterium UBA3254 | reverse complement strand
TACTTTCACTTAGGAACATGATTTCTGCAATATTCTTGTTTGAAAGTCCTTTAGCGATAAGCTCTAGAACTTCTACTTCCCGAGAGGAAAAACCAGAAGATTCCTGCAATTCGCGTGATATCTTGGCAAATTGAGCAAGCACTTTAGTAGCTATTGCGGGTTGAATTAATGACTCCCCCTGATTAACAGTTCTAATCGCTGTTAGTATCTCCTGTCTTGGAGTATCCTTCAATAAATAAGCATTAGCACCAGCCTCGATACTCTGAAAAATATGTTCATCATCGTTAGAAGTCGTTAAAATCACGAATCTTACACTCTGATTCTGCTTTTTAATACTTATCATCGCTCTCAAGCCGTCGAGTCCC
This sequence comes from Dehalococcoidia bacterium UBA3254, assembly GCA_002362735.1. The sequence continues at coordinate 7,031 of DEUU01000337.1, read as the reverse complement.
GGTATTCTCAAATCAAGCAATATCACATTGGGTTTGAGTGCCAAAGCTTTATCTATAGCTTCCTGACCCGTTCCAGCTTCTCCCACCACTTGAAAATCAGGTTCTTTATTGAGCATGCTGGATAATCCTTCTCTGACTATCGAATGACCATCTGCAATCAAAATCCTGATCTTTTCCATATTCTTTATCATATTCTTCAGCATTAAAATTATCAAAATAATCAACCATATAGATGGTAACAATCATCCAAGTCACCGATGGTAACTGAAACATTGATATTTTATCATACAAAATGATGTTCCTGTTACTGGGAAAAATGTAGATATTAAAATTCTGAAATCAGGGGATAATGTTCAATAATCTACGGAAAATAAGAGGGTATAATGTCACCTGTAGCTGAAAGTTACCTGGGCATCTCAGGTTATGTGATTTTTTGGGTTTTATTTTCTGCTGCTTTACTTATATTTGTGCAACGGATTTATTTACTGGTGCGATTATTAAAGCTGGGAAGGTCGGAAAATCGTTTTGATCGATTAATATATCGATTTACCTATATGTTCGTAACAACCTTCTTCCAATGGTGTAATCTAAGAAGCGTCAAGCGCGGGGACTATGCAGGAATCGGGCATGCTTTCATGTTCTGGGGTTTTTGCTTGTTCTTGCTTGGCTATGTTATCTTCATCGGCCTGGGTGGGGGCTTCGGCCTCTATAGTTTCTTTATTAATACAACTTTTGAGAAGGTTTACTCATCTATTCTAGACGTAGCTGCAGTCCTGATTCTTTTAACTCTGATTTGGGCAGCAATTCGGCGTTATATATTCCAACCCGAACGGTTAAAGGGGCACACAGAAGCTGAAGCCATGATTATCTTAATCTTAATCTCCCTTTTGATGGTGTTTCATGTCTGTATCGAAGGATTAAGCTTTGCCGCCTCCGAAATAACAGTCTCCTGGCCACCCGTCGGAGGAGCCATTGCCAATTTTTTAAAGGGCGCAGGAGTTACTCAGAACACAGCCTTTGAAGTATATAAGAATATTTGGTGGCTACACTATATTTTAATTCTTGGATTTCTGGTATTCATTCCTCGCTCCAAGCACCTTCATATTTTAGCATCCTCTATTAATGTGGCTTTTAAAAATTTAAATCCCAGGGGAATGCTTTCATCGGTTGACCTTAATCAAACAGATGTTTTGGGTATATCGAAAATACAGGATTTTTCCTGGAAACATTTGTTGGATGGCTTTGCCTGTACTGTATGCGGCAGGTGTCATGAAGTCTGCCCGGCCCGTAGCAGCGGCAAAATACTATCTCCACGGGAATTGGTTTTAAATTTAAAAGAACATTTGTTATCTGTCGGACCAGAATTGTTAAAAGTGGATTCCGGATCTGCCGCAATTAAACCGAAAATCGGACCATCCTCTTCCGAGATACCAGCAAGCCGGACACAGGCAACATCCGTAATTTCAGGTAGACCGTTAATTGGTGGAATTATTAAGGAAGAAGAAATTTGGGCTTGTACGACCTGTCGTGCTTGCCAGGAAGTTTGTCCATCATCTAATGAGCAAATGAATAAAATCATCGAAATGAGACGATATCTGCAAATGAATGCTATGACAGATACAGGGAAAGCTCCTTTAAAAAGCCTGGAAACAAAAGGCCATCCATACCGTGGAACTAGACATGGTCGTACTGACTGGACGGAAGGGTTTGACATTAAAGTCTTGGGAGAAGATAGCGATATTGATACACTTTTTTGGGTGGGTTGCACCGGAGCGATGGAGGACCGTTCTATTAAGGTTACTCAGGCCATAGCGAGGATTATGCAACTTGCTGGAGTAAAGTTTGGAATTCTGGGAGAAGAGGAGGCTTGTTGTGGTGATCCTGCCCGACGCCTGGGTGCTGAGCATATTTTTCAGATGCTTGTCCAGAATAATATACAGACATTGCAGATGTATAATATCAAGAAAATAGTAACCGCCTGTCCTCATTGCTTTAATACCCTAAAAAATGAATATCCTTATTTCAACGGACAATATGAGGTTATCCATCATAGCCAACTCATAGCCAATTTACTCAAAGAGAATAAACTCAAGATTACGAAAGGCAATAATTCAATGGTTACTTATCATGATTCCTGTTATCTTGGAAGATACAATCATGTCTATCAGCCACCACGACAAGTTTTATCGAGTATCCCGAATGTTAAACTAATAGAGATGAAAAAGAACCTGAAAGACGGTTTCTGTTGCGGGGGAGGGGGAGGGCGGATTTGGCTGGAAGAAACTATGGGAAAACGGGTTAGTGCGTTACGCCTGGAACAATCCGTCGATGTCAAGGCTAAATTGATAGCGACAGCTTGCCCTTTTTGCTTGCAGATGCTCGAGGATGCTGCAAAAGGAGTCGAAAAAGCACCTAATATTAAAGATATCGCCGAGTTGGTATCCGAGTCAATACTACAGCAATAATCAACCGGATGGACAATAACAATCCTTCGGGTTACCGATTGTAACCGGTGTACTTTAGTTTTATCATCTTAATATCCATTAGAAACAATATTTATTTATGAAAAAGATTAGCTTAATGGAGAATGAAAGTGAGTTACGAAGAAAGTAAAGGGTATGATGTTATCGTGGTAGGAGCCGGAACCGCTGCTTCGGCAGCGGCTGTTTCAGCAGAAGAAAATGGTGCAAGGGTACTGATGGTAGAAAAATCTTCCAAAGCAGAAA
>DEUU01000337.1:1157-4074 GCA_002362735.1 Dehalococcoidia bacterium UBA3254 | reverse complement strand
TAGAAAAATCTTCCAAAGCAGAAAGAGGTGGGAATGGCAGGTTTACAGGTGGTGGTTTTACATTTTGCCATAGTGGGCGGGATGAACTCCTGGAGTACATGAGAAATATACCTCAAAGTGAACGTGACTTGATAGATGTTAATCCCTATACCCAGGATGAATATTATGCCGACTTAATCCGCGTAACCGAGGGTCTGATTAACCCTATTTTTGCGGAACTGATAGTTAAGGAATCTAACTCGGTTTTTAAATGGTTAGATCAGCTTAAATTTAAGTGGGACGTTAATTATGACTTTGTAACCAGGGTAGGCAACCGTATGTTCTTCCCTAAAGGTTCGGTGCCTCTAAATGCCAAAGGAGCAGGCGAGGGTTTTGTAGATGAAATGATCCGCATTGCTGAGGGAAAAGGTGTGGAGATCCGGTATGAAACAAAAGTTATAGACTTAATAATGAATAACATGGGCAAGGTACACGGGGTAAAAGTTAAAGGATATGCAGGATTTGAAGATATATTTTGCAATGCCGTTATTCTGGCCTCGGGTGGGTTCCAATCTAATGTCGAAATGCGCACGAAATACCTGGGTCAGGATTGGAGTATAGTGAAGATCAGAGGCACCAGGAATGACACTGGCGATGGATTGAAAATGGCCATGGCAAAGGGAGCCCAACCCATAGGGGAATGGAATGGATCTCACGCCACTACAGTTGATTGGGAGTCTCCGGACTTTGGCGGAGGGCTGCATACTGACCGGAAGTCATATACCCTGGGAATCGTGGTGAATATGGATGGGAACAGATGGGCGGATGAAGGGGAAGATTTCAATGGCTATACTTATGCTAAAAGGGGCAGGCAAAATGTCAAACAACCTGGAGGTTTATCATTCCAGATATTTGATGAAAAGATAGTGCCCCTTCTGATGCATGATTATGTTCAGCAAACTCCTATCAAATCTAACTCCATAGAGGAACTGGCAAAGGAATTGGGCATTGATCCGGAAAATCTGGTCAAGACGGTAGAGGAATATAATGCCGCTGTTCAAGATGTTCCATTTAATCCTGCTATTCGAGACGGAAAACGGACAATTGGCATTAAACCACCCAAATCCAATTGGGCTCAGAAACTCGATACCCCGCCTTTCAGAGCGTATCCTGTAAGAACAGGCATCACGTTCACATTCGGTGGAATTAAAATTGATCAGGATGCCAGGGTGCTGGATACGGAGGACAATCCTATTCCCGGCCTTTATGCCAATGGGGACATGGTGGGCGATATTTTTTACCGTAATTATGTCGGTGGGAGTGGTATTGCCCGGAACCTGGTGATAGGACGTATTGCGGGTGCAAATGCCGCAAAATTGAACCGTCAGGGGATTAATTGATGAAAATTATCGTCTGCTGTAAAGCAGTACCGGATGGTATTTCAAAGGTAAGCTGGTCTGAAACCGAGGGGAAAATCATCTATAAAAGTTTTTCCCTGGTCATTAATGAATCCGATGAATATGCTCTGGAGGAAGCTTTACAAATAAAGAAACTTTTCGGTGCTGAAGTTACAGTGGTTACTGTAGGAAGTCTTAAGTCCCAGACAATTCTGCATCAAGCACTTGCAAAAGGTGCTGATAAAGTTATAAGAATTGATACCGAATTTGCTGAATCTGCCGAATCCTCTGTTTTCTCTAAGATATTAGCTAAGGCAATTGAGAAAATGGAATATGATCTTATTTTAACTGGGTCGGAATCAAGCGATAATATGTCATCCAAGGTTGGTGTATCTTTAGCGGAAATGCTGAAACTGCCCTGCGTATTTGCAGTAAATAAAATAGAAATGGGACAGGTAACCGGAGCTATTAAAACAATCAGGGATCTTGGGCAAGGAATACAAGAGGTTATAGAAACCCCTACGCCTGCCGTGTTATGTATTCAAACAAGTGCTTATCCCGTAAGTAGCGTTTCGATTCCCCGGCTTCAACGTGCTCGCGGAGAACCGGTGGGCTGCATAACCCAAGACAGTTTGAGAATAGATTGGGATAAAGAGAATGCCAAAGGATTAAAAATATTGGAGGTCTTTAAACCCCAGCGTGTTAGCTCTTGTGAAATTATACAGGGAAGTCCGCAGGAGATTGCAATAGAACTTAAAAGGAAAATTGACCGTGTATTACAATAGGGGACAGCGGAATATTACCATTGTGGCGGAGCATAAAAATGGTGAGATTGATGCTCTGACTCTTAAACTGGCAGGCAAAGGACGGGCTATTGCAGATAAATGGAATTGTCCTTTAAACGCAGTTTTGCTTGGGAATCGTATAGAAAATCCAGCTAATCAACTACTGGATAAGGGATTTGATACAGTCTTTGTAGCCGACTATTCGTTTCTTGAACCTTATAATGCTGAAATTTATACTGGATTAATTAGCGAATTATTTAAAGACCAGGTTCCTACTCTAATTCTGATGGGTTACACATATCTGGGCATGGAACTTGGACCAGCCGTTGCTTCCAGATTGGGAATTCCTCTTGTCAGTAATTGCGTGGGTGTCGAACTAACGGATGAAGGTCTGGCGATAACCCGCATACTGTTTAGCAGTACGATGCGTACGAGATTAGAGGCAAAGCAATTTCCCCTGGTAATTAGCATTCAGAGAGGTGCTCTTCCTGAAAATGTACCCTCAAAACAATGCACCCAATTAAAACCGATAAACGCTAAAATAGATCCCAGTGCAATAAAAACCAGGGTTTTAGATGTGATACAGAGGGTTACTCATGGCATTGATATTACGAAAGCTGATATTTTGATCTCTGTTGGTCGAGGTATTGGTTCAAAAGCAGGCATCGATATTGCTCAAAAGCTAGCGGTTGCTTTGAATGGCACTCTTTCCTGTTCTCGTCCTATAGCAGATTTAGGCTGGTTGCCACCTGAGTG
>DEUU01000337.1:564-759 GCA_002362735.1 Dehalococcoidia bacterium UBA3254 | reverse complement strand
ATATTTCAGGTAGCACATTATGGCGTAATAGGTGATGTACATGAAATCATACCGGCTATGCTGGAGTGAGTATCTGAGTTTATATTTATTTTTTCAGGTTACAAGTAAATTTCCCACGACCTTACGGTCGGGGCATTGATGAATCCAGGCTTATGCCTGCTCTGCTAACTCAGAGTGCCTACATCCCCGACCTAA
>DEUU01000337.1:0-316 GCA_002362735.1 Dehalococcoidia bacterium UBA3254 | reverse complement strand
CCTAAAATGGTCGGGGTATTCTGGATTTGTGATCGGGGAGCCAAGCTCAAAAATAAATTCAATTGACAATTGAAAGAAAGGGTTTATTATAGAAGGCCAGGTTGAATTTAATGCTGTATGAGATCGTTGTATTTACATAAAACATTGGTTGAAGTAAGGACAAAGCATAATGATTAATATACCTGAAAAGAGTAAAGCCGCAGTTCTGGTAGAGTACGGTAAACCTTTGGAGATACGAGAATTGACAATCCCGGCAGGTGAACCTCATGCTATTCTGGTCAATGTGGACATGGCCGGCATGTGCGGGCACGATATC
>DEUU01000249.1 GCA_002362735.1 Dehalococcoidia bacterium UBA3254 | reverse complement strand
TTTCACCATGGTAGTTCTTCAACCAAGGCCACCAGACACTGAAAGTATGCGCGGTTGGGAGTGGAATGTAATAAGCCTGCTCCAGGAGATAAGGCAACTGTTCTCGATACAGGCGATCTACTTCCGGCATATCGATGAGTATATGTTTTTGTATCTCCTGATAGGTAGCCTCGGCGACCGGGTCGTTCACATAGCTGACGTTCCAACCCCGGAATGAGCCTAGACTGAGACATGACGGATAGCTGGAACCATATGGGTAATAAGAGAGTAGCATTTCTTCATAAGAACGCGAGTAGACTATGGAAGCAAAGACTCCCGGTTCTTTAGGTTGCAGTTCAATATGGATACCCACTTTAGCCCACATCGCTTGCAAGGTTGAAGCCAAATCGACTAAATCATAGACAGATGAAAATACCAGTTTCGTGTCGAAGCCTTCAGGATAACCAGCTTCGACTAATAGTTGTTTAGCCTTATCCGGATTATAACTATATAATTCTTGTACTGCCTGCGGCATCTCCTCCAGGGGCATATATGCCCGCCCCGCCTCTATTGTAACCGGGAAACCAAGAATATCGGCTTCTCCTTCATAATAGTTATCCTTAAGAGAAATATAATCGGTAGCCAACATTAGTGCCTGGCGGACCCTTTTATCTATAAAAGGCAAATCTTTCCTATCTGTCCTCATAAATATAACAACCGGGTGCGCTAACGAATAGGTTATATACTCCCACTTATGGTTAGCTTGAAGTTCATGTAACGTATCAACATCGATAGCATTGGTGACAAAATCGATCCGGCCGGTGCGTGCTGCCGCCTGTTCAGTCGATGTATCAGTAATAATCAACATTTTGATCATGTCCAGGTAAGGCAAACGATTTCCTTTTCCTGGCCCCACCGGGTCTGTCTGCCAATAGTCAGGATTACGTGATAATGTAGCTGAGCTTCCCTCAACATAATCAGTCAGCATGAAAGGCCCAGTCCCCACCACATTATGCCAATCGTGCATGTCCCCATACCGTTGAATCACCTCGGTCGGAAAGATAGATCCAGGTGCCAGCCATAGCCATCCGTATAGGGGGTCTACCGGGGTTTTCAGTGTTACTTCCCACGGGCCGGTCTTTTCCATGGTAGCGGTGGCCGCTAGTTGGGGAAAGTTATACTTTATCGAGGAACGTGGATCCTGTAACGTGTAACTAAAGCTGAATATCCAGTCTTCCGCAGTGACCTCCCGTCCGTTAATTAACCGACTGTCTTCACTCTTATGGTTCAGGGCAAAATGGACACCTCTACGGACTCTAAAGATGAACGTTCCCGGTTCTGGCATTTCCCAACTCTCAGCGAGGGCACCCATACAGGTATCCGGAGTTATCGAGGTATTATCAAACCATTTCAGCTCTCCGGTACCGGCGGCTCCTCGGGTCCAATCTTCAGCCAGTCTCGATTCAATCACGATCTGGGCAACCGGTCCAAAACTCTGGCCTTGGGCAACCCAATCGAAAATCCCAACCTCGCCTAGTGGAGCGAAAGTAAGAGTACCGCCATATTGGGGTTCCTCAAAGAAAGAGTTTGTCGTTAGTGCTGTTGTTTTTGGTGATATGTTGGTTGAATTAGGTGGAGGAGTTGTTTCTTTTGCCGCACAAGCACTGAGAAGAAGGACGAAAATAGTAAAACTTGTGACATATGAGCGCACATTGTTTCTTTTCATAAACCACACCCTCTTGGTATAAATTCATGGATATTTAAAAGAAGTGCGCTTGTTGCGTGCTATAATACCTCTAATCTTAAATATTCACAAGTACAGCTGAAGATTAGGATGAAAGTGAGTATGACTTTACTGTCAACTAAGCTTTTCCTTTCCCCACCCGCCCCGGGACTGGTAGCACGGCCACGATTGTTGACTCGGTTGGAGGGACTCCTTAATCATAAATTAACTTTGGTCTCAGCCCAGGCTGGCTTTGGTAAAACTACCCTCATCAACCAGTGGATTCACAGTAAACAGCCGCCTCTCCCCATCGCCTGGCTTTATCTTGAAGAGGCTGAAAATGATCCTGTAAGGTTCTGGGACTATTTCATCGCTGCTTTAAAAACCATACACCCGGCTATCAGTGATGAGTCATTAATATTTCTACATTCCTCACAACCGGTCCCTATCGAATCCACCCTCACTTTATTGATCAATGACCTTATTAGCATCAATGATGACTTTGTCCTGGTCCTGGATGACTATCAGTTCATTCATTCTGATGCAGTCCATAAGGGTATTACCTTTCTTCTCGACCATCTACCTCCCAAGATGCATCTTGTTATCACCACACGGGTAGATCCACCTTTGTCCTTATCCAATTACCGGGGTAAAGGAACATTACTTGAGATCCGTGCGGACGAGCTTCGGTTCACACCGGAAGAAGCAGCGTCCCTTCTTCACAAGATGGAGTCACTAAGGCTATCTGCGGAAGACATCGCTGTTCTAAATGAACGTGCCGATGGTTGGGTGGTCGGTCTGAAGATGGCTGGACTGGCAATGGTCGGGCAAGAAGACAAAAGACTGTTTGTATCAAGTTTCACCGGTAATCAGCGTTATATTATGGACTACCTGGTTGATGAGGTACTTAAACGCCAGTCTTATGATATATATAATTTTCTCCTTCAGACTTCGATCCTGGAAAAGATGAGTGGCCCTCTTTGTGATGCTGTTACACAAAGTACCGGAGGGCAGGAAATGCTTTTCAAACTGGAGAAGGCCAACCTTTTCCTGGTTCCCCTGGATGCTTCACGCCAGTGGTATCGTTATCATCACCTTTTCCGTGATTTGCTGCGGCACCGGTTCCAATTGGAATCCGGAGACGAAAGCGTTAGAAGTAATCATCACCGGGCTAGTCTATGGTATGAAGCCAAGGGGCTTCTCGAAGATGCTATTGGTCACGCCCTCTCTGCCCGAGACTGGGAAAGGGCAATGGACTTGATAGGAACACCGGTTGTGTATTTAAACAGGGTGGGCACGCTAACTATGTTGAATTGGCTGCGGCAAGTGCCACTAGAGTTGTTACGCTCGATTATACCGCGGTATTTCAACTACATCTATGCTTTGTTGTTCACCGGGCAACTAGAAGCCGTGGAGGATTGCCTGAAATATCTGGATACTAAATCAGAAGGAAATAACCATCTGCAAGCTCGAATTACGGTTGTCCGGTCCATTATTGCCAATGCTAAAGGAGATTGGTTGAAGGTTGAAGATTATGCCCGCAGGGCGCTGTCATTGCTCCCTGCACACAATACGGCTAGACAGGATACAGATTACCGTTGGGATTATGCCTCCTCCTATTACCTTTTAGGTACAGCGCTTTTCCAAAGGGGACAATTTGCCGAAGCCGAACCGTTTCTAGAAAGATCAATAAAGATCTTTGATGAAATAGGATTTGGGTCTAGAACCTTAGATCCTACTGCGATGTTAGCTGTTGTAATCGGCTCGCGTGGCAGAACACGTGATGCCCTCAAACTACTGAATGAGATCACAAACCTCTACAAGGGGGATCCGGCTACGTTATTCGCTCATAGTATACTCGGCAACTTCTATTATAGATTGAATGACCTGAAGTCAGCCGCCTTTCATTACGAGCAGTCAATTAAGCTATATCAGTACTTAAGTATTATATCGGTCACTATGCTTGAGACTAATTACCTTTGCCTGGCACAAGTAAGGATGGCAATGAGAGACATCGAGGGCTCGATGCAAGCCCTGGAGGAAGCTGACCGGTTGTTGCCGGATAACCCTGAAGATAAAGCACGTAATACTGCCTTTCACGCTGCCATTTCCTTGATGCAGGGAGATACAGCGTCTTCTTCCAGGTGGTTCAGCAGGTTTAAGCAGTATGAGACAGTACCGATAATGAACATGCCCGAAATAGCGATCTTTATGTTTCAGATAAGAAAAGGTAAGCATG
>DEUU01000143.1 GCA_002362735.1 Dehalococcoidia bacterium UBA3254 | reverse complement strand
AGTATCGTGGATAAAATGATTGATTTTTCCCAGGATAAGCTCTTTATCGAAGGGGTTGGCGCCTATCAGGTACGGTTCCCAGGATTTGATCATGAGTATCACGATATCCTGGTCGTTGGGAGTATTAATGTATTCTCCGCCTTCAGCTATACCGACAATACCTTCGTCGGTAAATAGTTTTACCAGGACTACTTTGCTGGTCCGTTGGCTGGGCGGAGGACGGGGTAAACTGATAGGAATACATTCAATTTTGGAAATTTTCATATCTGCTCCTTTTAAAAAATAATTAAGAGTCGAAGATAGTTAGTCTGAATGGTTAGTCGCATACTCTTGGAAGAATTATGAACTTATTGTAAAGCCATTTATTGCAATTTACAATAGCCCCTGGGTTCCTGGTGGGAAATAACCAAAACAATAGCAATACTGTATTGGAATATGCAGTATTGCTATTTATCGGGTAGGCCTAAAAACCTCAAAAAAGCTATTCCAGCTTAAGAACGGGCAGACGCTGGTAATTAGTGGCATCATATTTGGAAGTTATATCCCGGAAGGCTCGCTTGATCTGATCTTCTTTAAGATCCAGAGCCTTACTCACCTCGGCAACCGGGGTATGATTTTCCCAGGCATATAATAATAGGTCAAGAATATCGTAAGGCATGCGGAAATGCATTTCTTCGTCGGTCACCTCATAGCTAAAGGTGTCCGGACTGGGTGTTCTGGCAATGATTTCCGGGATGATATCCAGATGATGCGCCAATTGATAAATCTGCATTTTATACAGGTGGGCAATGGGCTCAATATCAACTCCCCCATCGCCATATTTGACAAAGAATCCCTGCATGTATTCACTGCGGTTGGTAGTACCACAAACCATATAGTTATTCATCTCGGCATAATAATTCAAATACATCATGCGGGTTACTTGCTTGGTGTTCGAAGCCGCCAGGATTTGACGGGCTTTCAGGTAGGTTAGCCGGGTTGTCTTAAGAGTGTTTTGATTATCTTTAATCTGGAGTGTATAAAAATTAAGGGCATCCCTGGCTAATAAATCCGGGGGTAGCGTTAGTTTGGATTTACAATGGTCGTTAAACTCCGGGAAAATCTCTTTTATAACTTCGTCTCGCCGGGTATATGTTCCAAAGCCGACTAATGTATCCGTGATATCGTCAGTTACAGTTTTCACGCCGATAACATCGGCATGTTTTTTCGCGTATTCGGCGGAAATCGGATTGGATTCTCTTTCCGGTAAAATTAATCCTAAGACCTTATCTTTGCCAAGAGCTTTAACGCAAAGCGCCGAACATAGGGCGGAGTCGACGCCACCACTGAGTCCAATTACCGCTCCGTCCCGATTAAGCACCGTAAGTTGCTTATCAATAAAGTTACAGATCCTGTCAGTTTCGGCGGCAGTGTCTATGTGTAAGATATTTCTACTAAAGCTCATAATATCCTCCCTATGTCTTTATAATCAAATCTTACTTCTTAACTGATTTCGATTGAATATACCTGGTCAGCAAATTTATGGATTCAAAATTATCGGGAATAATCTCTTCATCTTCCACCCGAATCCCAAATGTCGACTCAATAAAAGCCACCAGTTCCATGACTCCTGTCGAATCAATGATTCCTTCATCCAGAAAAGATGTATCGTCTTTCAACTCTAAACCCGAATCTTTGACGAAATAATTCAATATATACTCTCTGATTTTCTCTTTAACATTGGTTATTACCGCCATTTACCCTGCCTCCTGATAAAAGGTTATTGTCAAGTTTGTCGGTTTCCAAGATAAAACCGTACTATGAACAGCTAATTATATCTACTTATTATTACAGAATTATTACAAAAGGCCCTAATGTTGATGTGTGAGTCTGGCCTGGAGGGGTTACTTTAGTTCTATTCGGAGCTAAAATGCCATTCATCTTCCAGTATGGCAAATATCAGATCATCCTGCCATTCATTGTCCTGAAACAAGCTTTTATGAAAATGGGCCTCTTGACGGAACCCCAGCCTGTTCATTAACCGGATAGACCTTTTGTTCCGTGGGTCTACCGAGCAAATAATTCTCTGGACACTCATATTCCGGAACAAATAATCTATCAGCCACGAAAGTGCTTCTGTGGCAAATCCCTGCATTTGTTGGCTGGGTTTTAAGGTAATTCCTAATTCGACCTGTCGGGCTTCCGGAGGAAGAAAGTATATTCCTGTATCTCCGATAAATTCATTAGTTTTAAGTATAATAATACCCAGTTGGTACCAGGTATCCATTCTGCCAGGTATTGCCGAGGTTCTATTGATAAACACTCTGGCGTCCTCCACGGTTGTCGGGCGGAACTGCTGGTATCTATAGACATCTAATTTTGACCTGTAGGAGAACAAATCAGCGGCGTCATCCTGACTTAAATGGCGAAGAAGTAAACGTTCCGTATTTATTCGTATCTCATCCATATCTAATAAATATAGGAAATTAAATTTTTTCTTTAGCTTTGAGATCATTCTTAAGGTCCTGGATAGCGGCCTCAATATCCGCATCCGGAGGATAGACCCTATCGAACCCGATTTCCTTAAACTTCTTCTCCACTTCTGAATGGTCTTGCCGGCCAATCATGAGGTTGCCTCCAATGTAAAAGATCACCTCACCCAGCCCGGCTTCCAGCTTCTTTTCTTTGAATCCCTTTAAGTCAAACTCCGCCATGCCATAGAGGGAACTGATCAGGATAGCCTCGGCTTTAGTCTCTTGAGCCGCCTTCAGGAAATCCTCGATGGGGGTATAAGAACCTAAGGCGGTTACTCTAAAGCCAGCTTCTCTTAAGGCCCGGGAGATAATCTTGGTCCCAATAATATGGGAATCCGAGCCCAGGGTGCCCGTCACTATCATAGGTTGTGCCATCTTTCTTCTCCTTGAAGTCATCAGTTTTCAGTATTCAGTTTACAGTAGCCCCTTTCCCTCAAACTCATAACTCATAACTTAGAACTTATA
>DEUU01000374.1 GCA_002362735.1 Dehalococcoidia bacterium UBA3254 | reverse complement strand
TCTGGAATCATTTCAAGGTTAAAAATCCCTGGAATATCATATTCAGCCTGTGATTTCAAAATGGCATATCTTGTTGCCGCCTGATTGCTTTGCCCGGGCAAGGGCCGCGTGGAGAGACTTAATCAGCACGGAACTATCTCGACCATCCTCGGGGTAAGTGACTACTCCAGAGCTGATGGTTAAGCTGTTATCCGGTTGACCGGGTGTTTCCCCGCGAATGCCGGTCTGCATTACCAGATTATTCAATCTTTGAGCTATGCCAACTGCTGCAGGCTTTCCGATATCTTTCAACAGAATTACGAATTCCGTTTTACTATAATGGTACAACCGGTCGAGCGGTCTCATGTTGTTCATTAATACGGACACTATGTTCTGATACAGGATATCCGTACCTTGAGCTTCCTGATTTTTAATATACTGTTGAAAGTCATCGAGATCTATCATAATGAGTGAAACGGAATCAGGGGCAGATGCCAGAATATCATTGAGATCCGAAATAAAGAGCTTCTTGCTGTAAGCACCCGTGATCTCATCCAGCGCTTCATCTCCTGAATTGATCAATAGATCGTTTGAGAATGCCTTCGTCAGATTCGCTCCGATATCTTCCATAAACTCCGAGTCTTCACTGCTAAAAGCGTTCTTAGCGTAGGTGCCGGCATATAATATTCCGCCGGTCAGGCTGTTAATCGTGATAGGCGTCCATATTATTGAATTCACGCAGGAACCGTAGGGAACACCGGGCACCGAAGGACAGTTGGCAACTTCTCCAGTGATTATGCTCTTCTTTTTACTCAGGAAACTGTCCAGGGCAGCACTTTTCTTTATATCCTTCTTTTTACTCAGCACGCCTTTGCTGGCCAAAACCATGGCATTCTGGTCGCCAGTTTGGATGAAGGCACATTCATCGCAATTTAAGGCACTGACAATTTCCCTCGTACAAATACGACTTAATTGCTCCAGTTTCCACCGTTTGGATAAAATATACTCCAATTGCTGGATCGTTCTGAGTTTATTCATTTTACACCTATCCTGCTAATTTATTTGCAGCAGGCCTTATGTGATTACCCCAGGTCAAGGTCTCAGATATATCCCTGCTCCAACACGTTAATTATTGATAATGTCGATCACAGACGTTATCTTAGTATAATCCTTTTTAAGATAGAAGGAAATAGTACTTTATGGTAATTATTTAAGGTGAATAATGATAACCAAGATTTTATTTATAAGAATAAACCAGCTCTACACCGGTAATAACGATTCCGTACTGATTCGAGGCTAAATGGAATTGATTTACAGGTTTATAATTAGTTGTGATACATATTTGACTGATATGAGGTCGTATCCGACCGGGTTTCGTACGGTTCGGGTGGCTTGAAGTACGGGTAAATGTCCTTACTTGATAAAACCAGCGAAGCTGATAATGAGCATTACTAAACCTATAGCCCCGGTAGCTAAAGAAATATATATTGCATTTGCATCGAGCGGTGGGGCCCATTTTACATTGAGTGATAAGAAACCGGTAATCATAAATGCCAGCCCTGCAAAAGCTAATATTCCTAAATCTTTGGTAGAAACTTGACGTGCTCTTTTGAAAGGAACACACAATAAATTGATAGCCCATTTTATTGCCATAATAATGATAGTTAGCAGTGATTTAATAGACGTAATAAAACGTTTCACGGCGATAATTATACATCATGATTGCAATAAAATAAATCACAGGGCTTGTATTAGCACTAATGTTCTATTGCCTTTCTTTGGTATTTATGATATTGCTTAGAGTATCTTAATAATATTTATCAGATAGTATGCCCGGCAGGACCAAATAACAGGAGGTACAAGGTATGAATGAACATACGATTGCCCAGATCCTGTTTATAGCCCTCGTTGTTGGTATGATCGTATCTATCTTGTGGGTAAAGTATAAGGTAAGATAAAACAACAGTCAATCATACCAGATCGATTGACGTAACGGGTGGTTAAAGTCCGCCGACCACCATGTACGGGCTTGCGGTCTTCCGGTCTTCCGGCTCAACCTGAGATGTGCTTAAGGCATATCCTGATCATTTGCATGATTATTATCCGGTGTACCTTTAACCCACTTCTGCTGAGAGAGACTAAAAACAATATTCGGCCAGCCGCCCGAAATGGAGTCTACCTCAATGATCGAACCGCTACTGATATCGAAATAGTATTCTGCTTTAAGAGTCTTGAAAAACGAAGGTATTAACTCTGATGATGTGGAAGGGAAAACTCCATTATGAGAAAAACAAGTATTAGCCACAGTCATTAGATTTGCGAGTTCAGCATTGGCTCCGGCAACCTCAGCAGCTCCAATAACTTTAGGCAACAATCCGCCTGGTTGGGTCGCAATTGCTGCCGTTGCATCGGAGCCGGTCACCGGTTCTGCTCCGGATGTCTGATTTGTAGACGGGATAACATTTCCCTGCTGGTTGTTGTTTGAATTGTTGCAGCTGAAAACACCCAGACAAATAAGAAGAAGGTCACATAATAATAAAAAAATAATTCGTTTTTTCATCTGATGGTAATTTGCGATTGAAGATATTCCAGTAGTTCCTCATCGTACGGCATGTCATCGAGACAGTATTTAACCGGCTCCGGCAGTGGAGCGACCGGTACCGGCAGTCCGGCTATACTCATGTTATATACTCTGTCAGTGAGATATTGCATATTGACCACATCTTCCAGGTTGTAACGCACCAGGGTCTTCAGAGCGGCTTTATTGCCTCTTTTATACTCCCGCCAGAGAAGTACTGCCATAAAGCCGTCTACCTGCCTGAGTATACCCTGACGGCCGATGCCGAGCTGTTCCTCAATGGATTTGAGCCCACCCCGGAAGCCAAGCCGCCGTAGCGGGTACATGATATCAAGATGTGACTGATTGGCAGGCAATTCTCCCAGCACATATTCTATAAAAGGGACATCAAACCGCTTTCCGTTAAAGGTAACGATAAGCTGGTATTGCTTAATTTCCTCATTGAATGCATCGAGATTGATGCCCTGTGTAAATACCTTTGTTTTCAGGCCGTCGAACAGGCCGATCAACGTTATCGCGTTGGGACCGGCATAAAGGCCTGTGGTCTCGATATCAACAAATGCTGTTTTGCCCCGGAGTTCTCCATACAGCCGCCACATTTCACCCGCCGGCAACAGCTTTTCAAAATAATCGTAATTAGACTTATCCAGGGCTGTCACGGAATCATTGAGACATCCGGTTACCCTGTCCTTCAGGGAAGGTGAAAGAGTGCAGGTATGGCACATCCGGAAATAGTCTTCCCAGGTCCCAAATCCAGCCGACCACAGCTTACGTTCGGTGACAGTCCCGATACCCGGTATATGAAGAAAGGTATTCTTTAACATAAACTACCTTAATAAAGTATAGAGTTAAAAGTAAAAAGTTTAAAGTTTTTCGTTGTCAGTAACCAGTCAGGGAAAATAAATATTCTTTACGTTTAGCTGTGTTTAAATCTATCCTATGCGGAAAGCGAGGTAGGTGACGGTGGCACCGAGTATAATGGCGGCGATAATGATACCAAAGATAATCCGGTTGACCAACCGTTCCAGGTGTTCGAGGTGGCGTTCCAGCCCGGAAACATCCGTTTTTACTTGAAATTCACCGCGTTCAACTGCTCTCACGATGCGGACGATGCGGCCGGGTAGCCCCACTCCGAATGTAGCCAGTTCGGCGGCGGCATTTGGCAGACGGCGTATTATACGTGAAGGACGGTACCTGTCCTTTACGATGTCATTGACGTAAGGTTCCAGCATCCCGAAGAAATCGAAATCATGGTCCAGCCCATGACCTAGACTCTGTGCCATCGCCATAGTTTTTAGTAGCAGGAAGGTATTCGCGGGCAATCTTATCTGATTACGACGTATAATATCGAACAGGTCTACCAGGCTGGTTGCAGAGCGTAGCTCCTGGCTTTCCAGAGGATAATGGCTCATGAAATGTTTTAATTCTTTGCGCAGGCTGTCCCGGGAGGCTACAGGAGCAATAGCTCCCAGGTCAAGCAGGGAGTCGACAACCAGGTCTACGTCACGGTCTAGGATACCTTTCACTGCATTGACCAGGTTATTGCGGATATCATTATCGAGCACACCGGTCATGCCGAAATCAACGAGACCGAGCCGCCCGTCAGCTTCTACGAACAGGTTTCCGGGGTGGGGATCAGCATGGAACACGGAATTTTCGAAGACCATCCTGGCCCATATGGCGACGCTGCGTTTAGCCAGATCTTTACGGTCAAATCCGGCTTTATCAAGTGCCGTCAGGTCCAATATACCAATACCTTTGATCCTTTCCAGAACGATTACCCGGGAGGTGGAGTGCTGCCAGTAGACCTTAGGAATATGTATCCGGGGATCGTTGCTGAAAAACTTGGCGAAGTATTCTGCGGAACGGCCTTCCCGTAAATAATCCAGTTCACCGTTCATCGTATCGGCTATTTCCTCCACCATGTCGACCGGATCATATTGATCGAATAGGTTACGGTTCTGCGAAGCCGATTCTGCCATATGACGTAATATTTCGAGGTCTTCCGATACCTGCTCCTGTACACCCGGCTTCTGTACTTTTACAATGACCTCGGTGCCATCGGCCAGTCCGGCAGCGTGTGCCTGGCCGATAGAGGCGACACCGACCGGAACAGGGTCGAGGTAGGTAAAAATATCATGTGCAGGTTTACCGAGTTCTTTTACGATAACCTGCTCAATGATTTCCAGAGGCAGAGGTTTAAGAGAGTTTTGAAGTTTAGCCAACTCTTCAATATAGTCGGAGGGCAAGACATCAGTCCGTGTAGAAAGGATCTGGCCGACCTTGACAAAGGCCGTGCCTAGTTCCTCCAGTGCCATGCGGGTACGCTGCGACCTTGTGTAGATGTCTTTGCTCCAGGGAGCACCCGGTGGAACCCAGTGAAAGGGTAAGAATT
>DEUU01000471.1 GCA_002362735.1 Dehalococcoidia bacterium UBA3254 | reverse complement strand
ACTTATCAATACCGATCATTTACAAATCCTGAACACCAAAGTACGAATCCCCTCAGCTCCACCAAATTCTAATTAGCCTCACAAATCACCGGTATTCTTTTCACCGACTAAAAATCAGCTTCAAATTTTAGTTCGAATCCCCTCTGCTCGATTTTTCGGGTTTTATGTAATTTCTTGACTTATGTCATTGTTCAATAATAGACTTTAGCCAAATTTTGCCAGCCAAAGGATTTACCTATGTAGTATCTCGTCGAACACTCCCTAACCTACCGGTTCAGGAGTAAAAATATGTTTATACAAAGGCACCATACCAGCGCAAGGATGCTGGCCGGTGCCTTTTTTAATTAACGAAAACAATGAGAAAGGTTAAAAAATGAGTATTTATGTATTGGTTCATGGTGGGTTTTACGGAGGATGGGGATTCACCAAAGTCGCCAATATCATGAGAGCCGCGGGTCATGAAGTTTTTACACCAACTCTAACTGGTTACGGAGAACGTGCTCATCTTGCGAGTCCTAATGTTGGTTTGAATACCAATATTCAAGACATAGTTGGTGTACTACAGTGTGAAGATCTGCATCAGGTAATATTGGTCGGACACAGCTATGGATCAGCGGTGATTTTCGGAGTAGCTGAAAAAGAAGCTGAACGGATTGCCCGTCTTGTCGTTTTGGACGGTTGGATACCGAAAGATGGTCAAACAGTATTCGAGCTAATGGGACAAGTATTGACGAAACAATGGCTTGATTATGCAAAAGAGAAGGGAGATGGTTGGCGTGGTCCACCTCTTCCCAACCCTCCGTGTGCTCCACCGAGATGGCAACCCGTTATCATTACTGGTGGTACTGAGCCACTGGAAATCAAGAACCAGGTTGCTCAAAAAATACCACGAGCCTTCATTCGTTGCGCTATCAGGGATAAAAATAGTGCTGTAGCATCAGGACTAAATAGAGTAGACCGTTACGCCGAGGAAGCTAAACAAAATGGTTGGTGGTATAGAGACATTCCTGATGGTCACTCCGTAATGCTGACAAATCCCAAACTGTTGGCTGATACACTGCTTGAACTAGCTTAAGCATCAACGAGGAGAAAGAATATGCCGAAACTGAAGTATGGTCCAGACTATCCCGAAATTACTTACGTTCCCCATAAATATCCGGAACATCTCTTTGACACCGGTGAAATCATGATGAACTATGCCGTGACGGGCTCAGCGGACAAACCGGCCATTGTTCTGATCCCTGCCCAATCGGAGTCGTGGTGGGGATATGAAGCGGCTATGGGTTTACTCTCCGAACACTTCCAATCGTATGCCGTTGATTTACGGGGACAAGGGAGGTCTAGCCGTACTCCTGGTCGCTACACATACGACAATATGGGAAATGACCTCGTGCGGTTCATCACATTTGTAATCAAACGACCGGTTGTAGTCGCAGGGGTGTCTTCAGGTGGAGTTCTCTCAGCCTGGCTTTCTGCTTATGCCCCACCAGGTATGATTCGTGGTGCCTATTATGAAGAGCCAGCCTTGTTTGTCAGTGAATTAACTCCCCCGGTGGGTCCATCATCTGGTCAACATGCTGTCGGTAAGATGTTGAGTCTCTGTGCAACTTATCTCGGTGATCAATGGCGCATCGGAGACTGGAAAGGATTAATGGAAGCCAGCGGAATGCCACCTCCGGTTTTCCGGGATTCATTTGGTTCAGAGACTGAACCTCAACAAAGACTAAAGGAATATGATCCTGAATGGGGAAAGGCTACTATATCTGGTAGTATGAGTACATCGTGTAACCACGCCCAAATGCTGTTGCATGTAAAATGCCCTGTTTTATTCACCCTTCATTCGACTATCGCCTCCATTATTGGTGGTACAGCAAAAGAGGCAATTACTAACGATATGATGACTCTGATCGAAAAATCAGTTAAGAGCACGGGACAACCATTCACCTTTTATTCCTTTCCCAAAATGGGGCACTTGATGCACGCTGAGGATCCCGCATTATATGTCAAAATTCTTTTTGATTGGATAAAAACACTACCTTCCGAAGCTGACACAAGGGAGAAAGGAGTTTTTAACAACCTTACTAGTTAACTAAATTCTCAACTAAATTAAAAGGAGAATTACAATGCCCTACGCCAACAATAATGGAGTCAAGATTTACTACGAGTTGGAGGGACAGGGACCGCCACTAGTACTGGCACATGGGTCAAGTGCAGACCTGACCTTCTGGAGGAAATTAGGATACGTAGATGCTTTGAAAGGCGATTTCCAGTTGGTGCTATTTGACGCCAGAGGACACGGTAAGAGCGATAAACCTCATAAAGTCTCCGATTATGGGTTAAATTGGGCAGATGATGTGGTGGCTATACTAGATGATGCTTGTATTAGTAAGGCTCATTTTCTCGGGTATTCCCAGGGGGGATGGATAGGCTTCAGGCTTGCCGTACGCCGTACTGGTAGATTTCTTAGTTTCTTCCTGGCAGATATGAGTCCCTATAGTCAACCTGAAGCCATGGTTAAAACTAATAAAGATGCTAGAGAAATGGTAAAGTTACTTCTCATCGATCCGGAAGCCTACTTCCGAAGCGTTGAGAGTTTCTTTCGACGTCCAATAACTCCAGCCGAAAGGGATAGATGGTTAGCTATGGATGCCAAGGCTGGCATTGCAGTACTAACATCTCTTCTAGACGATCCCCCACTGACTGATCAGGATTTGGAGAAGATATCAGCACCTTGTCTAGTTTATTGTGGTGAACTTGATCCCTTCCATCCCGGAGCTAAAGAAAGTGTCATTCACATACCAAAAGCAAGATTCGTCTCAATTCCTGGGATCGATCACGGAGCAGCATGGTCCCGTAGTGACCTGATGCTCCCCCACATCAAGGAGTTTCTGGCACAGGCGAGTAAGACATAATGCCTAAAGGAATCAAGCAAGAGGAGAAAGACGATGTCAGTCGAAGAGAACAAAGTACTAATACGCCAGATGTATGATTACTTAAAACACGGTGATATTGCCTTATATTATGAACTCCTTTCTCCTGATTACCATGAACACCTACTTGGACAAGATTTGAATCTCAGCCAGTTACAGAAGTGGGAAGCTGAGTTTGCCACCGCTTTTACTGACATGAGTGTTACTCTGGATGACATGATTGCTGAGGGGGATAGGGTATCTGTCTCGGTGACCTGGAAAGCGACCCATGTCGGCGAGTATATGGGATTTTCACCTTCTGGGAAACAAATCGTGATGCATAACTCGAACGTATTCAAAATTGCTTCAGGTAAAATAGCAGAAGGCTGGAACGTCATGGATGTAGGTTTCCTGCAGCAGATTAGGAGCAATGCAACCGGAGAAAATAGAACAATTGAAAAGAACAAGGCTACGATCAACTATATCTGGGATGAACTTAACAAAGGCAACCTAGCCGTAATCGATGAATGTTTTGCCGATAACTTTGTGCGGTATTCTCAGGATGGCAAGACAATGAATAGAGAAAGCTATAAGAACTACATCTGCGCCCCTTTAATCAAGGGAGTTCCGGATATCCATTTCGAAGTTGAAGACATGGTCGCTGAAGGAGATAAAGTAGTTTTTCGCTTCAGCTTCGGTGGGACGAATCCTGGTTATTGGCTAAGTGTACCGGAGGGTCAGCGATTTTCAGTCACAGAGGTCTACTTTGCACGGTTCGTTAACAATAAGGTAGTGGAGTTCAAGAATATCATCGGAAGCATCGGGAGTGCTGTCAAGTCAGGGTAGTCGACATCAAACTCAATAGTAACGATGAAACTCTGGCTAAATGTCCCAATTTCATCCTGCATGATAAAAAGTTGTCAAAAAGTGTTCATTTTGAATCAGATTGATGTAATAAAGTTGAGAAAAAGTTGCCAAGTGGCGGGCGGTACTTGCCGATAAGGAGAACTCGCTAGTACGAGTTCGTAAAAAGATTATCGGCCCAATTCCAACACACTATAACAGGCTCAAGTATAATTTCCCCTTATGGAATTGCCCGAAGTTATGACGCCAATAAAACTGCAGTTTTGGTAATGTTATGGCTGTGTTGTTACCCTTTATTTAAACTCGAAATTGGTTCCATTCAAAAAGGATAATTTTATCGAAGCTAAATTTATGGTAATGATATGGCCATAATATGGCTGTTCTATTACCTAAACGACTTGGGGTGAGTGAAGGGATTTGAACCCTCGATATCCAGATCCACAGTCTGGTGCCTTAACCGCTGGGCTACACTCACCATGAAAGCTGTTGGCCGCCATCATCGGCAGACCACTAGTAATTATAGACGGAAGCGGGGTGGATTTTCAATCAACATACAAACCTAAACACTAATACCTAAACCATAAACCCTAAGGAAGATCAAAACACTTAGGACTTAAAACGAAACTCTAAGAACAAAACTCTAATTTCCAAGGAAGATCAAAGTAAAAAAAAACTTAGGATATAAAAATTGTCCATTGCGAGACCATTGACGAAGTCAAGGCATCCGACAAAGTGGCGGCGCAATCCGAGAAGTAGTTAACATTTATTTCTAAAGTTTTTATTGTTTAGTACTTTTGGATATTACTTT
>DEUU01000342.1 GCA_002362735.1 Dehalococcoidia bacterium UBA3254 | reverse complement strand
ATCGATAAATACCTGGAAGGCAAAGAATGTGAAGTAGACGCCATTTGCGATGGCAAGGATGTTTTAATCCCAGGAGTAATGGAACATATCGAACGAGCCGGTGTTCATAGCGGAGACGCCATGGCAGTCTATCCCGGCGTTAACTTGAGCGAGACCGAAGTTTCCACGCTGGTAGATTATGCCGTCCGCATCGGCAGGAGATTAAATATTAAAGGGCTGATGAACGTCCAGTTCATCGTCATGCCCGGAGAAAACGGACAGTCTTCCACGGTCTACGTCCTGGAGGTAAACTCGCGGGCCAGCCGTACAGTTCCATTTATTTCCAAGGTCACCGGCGTTCCCATGGTCAAAGTGGCGACCCGCGTAATGCTGGGGCACAGTCTTAAAAAACAAGGCTATTTTTCCGGGCTCTGGCCAAAACAAAAATTGATCGCCATCAAAGCTCCTGTATTTTCAATGTCCAAATTGACCGGGGTAGATACCTACCTCGGACCCGAAATGAAGTCGACCGGAGAGGTAATGGGTGTAGATTTCAGCTTTGAATCCGCTCTGGCGAAAGCCTTGATCTCTGCCGGACTGATGCTGGCACCCCAGGGTGGTGTCTTGATAAGCGTGGCTGACCGCGATAAACCTGAAGCCCTTCAAATTATTCGGAGACTTGCGCAAATAGGGTACAGGCTTTACGCCACAGAGGGAACAGCGGCTATGATAGAAGCTGCCGGACTGACCGTAAATTTAACCACGAAAAAACTCCACGAAGGGCATCCCAATGTCGTGGATGTAATCCTAGACGGGTCCGTAAATGCAGTTATCAATACCGTCACCGGAGGAAGAATCCCTCTCCGCGATGGATTCCAGATCCGTCGGACAGCCGCGGAAAGACGAGTCCCCTGCTTCACTTCCCTCGATACCGCACGAGCGGCCGTGCAAGCATTATTGAGTGGCGCCCAAAATTACAATATCCAACCCGTCAATTCTTACCGTAATAAAAATAATCCGAAGGTACAGGAATAAGATCTTGTTTCAAGAGCTTGCTCCTATAATATCTAACCATGAAGTCATGCCTGGAGTACACCTGGTCTGGATAGACTCGCCTAATATTGCTTCAAGCGCCAGACCGGGACAATTCGTCATGATTACGTGCGATTATGGTCAAGAACGCCTTCTGCGCCGCCCCATCAGTATCCACCAGGTTAGAGCCAGATCTCTGGCCATTCTTTTTTCCACGGTTGGTGACGGAACAAAATGGCTCGCCCAGCGTCAGACAGGTGAAAGAATCGACTTGCTCGGACCTGTCGGCTACGGTTTTTCCATAGGCTCTAAATCCGGCAATTTGTTGATGGTAGCCGGTGGAATGGGCATCGCCCCAATGGGATTTTTAGCTCAGGAAGGCTTGAAAAAAGACCTTAAAGTAAGAATCCTGGCAGGAGCCAGGACGGCCTCCCAGATATATCCTGAACAGTTGTTACCAGAAGGATCTGAAATCATCCAGATAACCGAAGACGGGACAATTGGAGAGACTGGTCTGGTTACTTCCCTTTTATCCCGGTACGTTCCATGGGCAGATGAGATTTTTATTTGCGGACCGATGCCTATGTTCCAGTCAATCATCCAAAACCACGGTAAAACACTGCAAAACAAATTGGTGCAGGTTTCACTGGAGGTGCGTATGGGATGCGGCCTGGGTTTCTGTTATGCCTGCACAATAAATACCCGAAACGGGCTGAAACAAGTCTGCAAAGACGGACCCGTCTTTAATATGGAAGATATCCTATGGGAAGAGTTAAGATAGACGTCTTCCCGGCTTGAATCCGGGCTGGGTCTGTAACTTGCGAGGCTTCAATGAGAAAAGAACGGCTCCTGATGCTGATAGAAAAAGAATGGCAAAACTTTCTGAAGTCATTCGAGGATTTACCGGATAACGCTCTCCAGGAAACGGACGTAGTAGGGATCTGGTCTATTCGCGACGTCCTGGCCCACATCAGTACCTGGGAAGAAGAATCTCTCAAAAATATTCCTTTGATTTTAGAGGGGAAATCCACCCCGAGATATACCGGAGCAGGCGGAATTGATGCCTTTAATGCCAGGGAACAGGCAAAGAAAAAAGCGCTGACATTAGCCGAAGTCAAAATAAGTCTGAAATCTACTCATGACCGCCTGGTTCAATTTCTTTCCTGGATACCCGATAGTGATTATATTTCAAATGCGAGATTAATCCACCGGATTCGCCTGGACACCTGCAATCATTATCGTGAGCATGCGGACCAGATCGAGGAATGGCGAGAACAAAACGGGAGGTGACGCATGGTAATCTCGGAGAAAATCAGCCTGGGAACCCACGGCAAAACGGATATGGTTGACATTACGGAGCATGTCGCAGAAAAAATCCTCAAATCAAAAATTAACAACGGCACAGTGACAATTTTTGTCGCCGGTTCCACCGCCGGCCTGACCACCATCGAATATGAGCCCGGTCTGGTGGCTGATTTTCAAGGCTTATGGGACCGGATCGCCCCCGATAATATTCGCTATGTACATAACGAACGCTGGGGAGATGGCAACGGTTATTCTCATATCCGGGCTTCTCTTCTCGGAGCTTCCCTGACCGTTCCTTTTAATAACAGAAAACTTACACTCGGCACCTGGCAGCAAATCATCCTGGTAGATTTCGATAACCGGGCCAGGCAGAGAGAGATCGTGATTCAAATAATGGGCGAATGAAAAGAGATCTGTAAGATAAATGACACGGCTTAGTCTCGAAACCGGGAGTTCCATTAGGCGCACTGAAGACACAATTTAGCTATTCTTTTAGCCATCGCAGCGATGGTTAGTATCGGAGGGTTCCCCAAAGACCGCGGAAACAACGTGGCATCAGATACATACAGGTTTGCCGGAAGAGTAGAATGATGTAATGACTTACATTCTGTTTCACTGAGTGGGAGCATACCGCCGGGATGGCCGGCATTAATCGTGCCCAGGAAAAGGTCTTCTCTTTTTATTCCCCATTGCTGAAATATTTCAGTACACAAACTTACAGCTTCTTTTAAATTTTTCCGGTCTTCGCCAGTTAGTTCTTTCTTAATTCCATGCGCCGAGGCCTTCCCTTTGTTAGAATCCGCGAGCTTGATCATTAAACTAAAGATATCATCGGAAGGATACCGCCAGTTCCGGTTGAAAAAGAAGCTGAGAAAATCAAAATATGGCGACACGATAAAATGCTCCTTCTGTATGACGAACGGCATGGGAATTTCGCGGTCCTGCCGGCTGCCCGGCGCTCTGGTAGCCACGCACAATACTGGATCAACAAAGAGATTCTCCTCACAAGAAATACCGGAATTATGAAGGATAACTGGTGTACCGAGGCCGCCCGCAGCCATCACTACGAGATCCGCAGGATAATATCCTCTTGATGTCTCTACCCCTACCGCGCGCCGGTTTTCGATCCTTACTTTTCGCACCCGGCAATTAGATACCAGTTTAGCACCTTTTTCCTGGGCAGTCTTTAAAAATATCCGGCTGTCCCATTTGGCGCCTGCCGGACAGCCCAGGATGCACCTTCCGCACCCTGTACACTTTTCGCGAATAGCCATTTTAGGGGTAACCACCGGATTCAATTTCATAGACTGGCAGATTGCAAATACCTCCCGGGTCGGTTGATGCCAGGTCTTTTGATGACTGGTCGACTCAGGTATCTCCCGTGATAGTTCTTCGAATTCAGGGTCCAGGTTGATGCCGATCTGTTTCAGATCATGGTCCTGACGGAGGCGGTTTCCGGTACTCAGGGTAGTGGTTCCACCAAACCCGATTCCTCTGACCATTACCATATGGTTGGCAGCCATATCGATTTTCATATAAGAAAATATCAACCGGATCAGTCTTTCATCAAAAAACAAACCGGTCTTTTTTATTTTTTCAATAGTGACCAGGTTTTGGGAAAAAGGATGAAACTCTTTTCCTTCTTCCATTATGGTGACCTCAAATTTACCCTGGAGCTCTTTAGCCGCCGTTGCTCCACCCGAGCCGCTTCCGATAACAATAGCTTTTTTCATTGCAGTTTATCCTCAAAAAGAAGATTAGCACGGCAGCATTGATGTCCTTCGGTGATTCTTTCAGAAAAAGCAAGCCTGCCCCCGGAGGAAAGCCCTGCCATTAGCCCCTGATCAAGAGATGAGATTACCCGACAGATCATTGGTGAATAATACCCGCTGAAAAAGCACCGTTGAACCAGTATTTCGCCATTTTGATTGCCTTGAAAATCAATACCGAGAATTTTATAGACAATCCTCCCCATCATCATCACTTCTTCTATTTTTGCAACCTTAAATTCCTCTCTGAGCCTCAGTCCCATTTCCAGCGAATTTTCAAACAACCTTTTTTTTACTTCTATCTGTTGGCATTGCTGAATAGATTCTTTCGCTCTTTCACAGGTGAATATGGCATACCGGTTTAAAATTTCCGGAACGGTCAGACCGCTCAGAAGCGGAGCCGGATATCGAAACGCGTCGGCAGTAGAGTTAAAAAGATCGAGGAGCCTTTTTTTCCGTATCGATGATGGCACGTATATCTGAGCAACAGCTAATGATACGCCCATGCAACCGCCCCTTTCATTTTTAAATAGAAAGCCATTACCAGAATGCCAATAACTCCATCAATAATAAAGTTGGTGAGATAGATGAGATAATGGTTCTGGAGAACAAAGAATCCCAGTGAAAGAATGGAGGAAGCCAACTTTGCCTGAGAAAGAATTAATGGAAAAGTCCGGTTTTCAGGATGTTTGAACATAAGGAAAGCCAGGACTGTCACAATGTACATATAGCCTACCGCCAGTATAAGGTAAAAAGTGAATCCGGTTGCCGGGGATTGAACCATTCCTAGCTCGGGAGAAAAGCTGTTAAATAAGCTCACCACCCTGTCCGGGATGAAAAGAAAAAGCAGGCCGGTTACCGCAAAGATGATAGCCAGGACCAGACTTACAGGCCGATACCATTTCATAATGATTCCCTCACTGCATGCTCTAATTCGCTGACACTTTGTGCCACCGGACGCTTGTGAGACGGATAATATAATTGGAAAAATTTCGATAAAGAGCCGAAGTTGACTTCTTCCATCATCTGGAGAGTTTCTCTTCGGCCAATAATATTCTGTCCATTTGAATATTTTTGCAGGAGGCGGTAATTATTATTAATAAAACATCTATCTTCAGATGGAAAATGTTTCTTCATTTCCGAGAAAATAGCCTGTATTGACTCTGCCTGGACATTACCAAAGCTCATTGGTGTAAAAACACAGGGGCTAACTTCGCCGAAGGGATCGATATAGACCATTTTGTGACCAGCATTGCAGCCAAAGCATTCCTTACCTTCAAAATGACCCAGATAATTAACTGTCATTTTACCCATCCGGTTGTATTTGTCCTGCAAATTCACAAGTTTAAGTCGGTCCTGTTCAGTGATCACCAGACTGCCGTCCTGGAAGGCACTGACAGAAGGCTTCACTTCGCTCAACCACGCTTCATGGACCCCCAAACCTTTGATAAAACTCAGGAACTCTTCTGTCTGACCATTCCGGATCATTTCCCGCGATAAAACAGTCGAGACGCCGACATGCAAACCGTCGATCTTCTTGAATATATCGATAGCTTTGATAGCAGCCTTATAGGCTCCGTTGTACCTCCGTCCGCTATCATGTTTTTCTTCAATCCAGTGGTCCAAACTAACAGAGACCGAAAAAACTCCGGAACTTTTCAAATCGCGGGCCAGTTCTGGAGTTAAAGTGCATCCGGTGGTGAAGAGTTTTACAGCGCAATCCTTTGAGACGCTGTCTACAATCTCAATGAGGTTTTTATTCATGAGTGGTTCCCCACCGGTAATTCCCAGCCAGGTGACTCCCATCGATTTCAGATCAGCAGCAACTTTTTTGATTGTTTTCTTGTCCATAACCTTCCCGGTGCGATTTTTGTTATAGCAATACTCACAATTCTGAGGACAGGCGTTGGTAACCGCAATCTGTGAATGAGATGGCCCATGAGTTTTGGCAAGAAGATGCTGATTAACAAACCGGGAGTAAGCACGGCTGTTCAGGGGAGGCAGATGAGAGTGCAGTATAAGATTTTTTCCGATCTTTTGGATTTGAAATTTATTCATATACCCGGAGAAAAATCGAAGAAGAGAAGGGTTAACTCTGAACATTTGAGGATTGGAAAGGATGATTCTGGTAAGAGGAACTGCGTTTTTAATTCCTGCTGGTATACTCATTGAACTCCCTCACTCATCTGTATTGAAAATCTCTACTTAGAGGATATAATATTGATTTCTCCAATACCCCCTGCGAGCGGGGAGATTAACACCTGGCCAAAAGGGGAGTTTCCCTACTGGCCCCTCTTCCAAATTATAGAAATTTCCGTCCCTTCGTTTATTTGACTCTGGATTGAAAGCGCCGCTCCGATTTCTCTGGCGCGTTCGCGGATGATACCCATTCCCAGGCTCTTTGAGGAATTTTCAGCAACATTAAAACCCTTGCCGTTATCCGTCACTTTCAATATTACCCGGTCTGGCTGGCAGGCCAAAACCAATTTAGCTTCTTGAGCTGCGGAATGTTTGGCGACATTATTCAAAGCTTCTTGAGCGATACGGTACATGGCGATCTTGACTTCTGTGGGCACTTCACACTGGCCTTCAATCTCAACAGTGACCGGAATCCGCGACCTTCCGGTGATGGCTTCACCCAATTGGCGCATTAAATATCCGATCTCGGCATCTACCAGAGACGACGGACGCAGTTCCAATAGTAAAGTCCGCATCTCTGCTAACGCTCCCCTGGTCAACTGGCGGACTTCCTCAAGACGTCTTCGCGCTTCCGGCTGGTTACGGTCCCAAAGACGCGGAACCACCTCTGCAATTAAACTGGCGGAGAAGAGGGTCTGACTCACAGCGTCATGGAGGTCCCTCGCTAGGCGGTTCCTCTCTTCGGCTGCCGCATGAGCCAGACGGATTTCGGATTGATCCAACCGCTCGATCATCTGATCGAAAGCTTGACTCAACTGGCCGACTTCATCCGGCCGCTTTATCATAGTCGTTTTAGTCAGATCTCCGGTCTCCGCAATGGCATGGGTAGTTTGGGTCAATTTAACGATGGGACGGGTAAAATTTCGGATGGTAAGCAAGATTCCAATTGTGCCCAGCAAGGCCAGCACCAGCCAGATACTGATGACCAGAGTAGCAGAGCGAATAATCGGAGCATAAGCCTCCGAGCGATCCTGGACAACCACGATTCCCCACCCGGTTGGCCCACCAACCGGGCTGTAGGCGGCGATGACCTGACGATTATTCGAGGGTTCCATATATTCTGTATACCCTTCAAATCCGTGCAACACTGGACTAACCTCCGGAGGTATAAGGCGACCGATTGAAGCGGGCTCCGGATAGGCGATGATAACTCCGTCTCTGGAGACAGCGTATGTAAAACCGGACTGCCCTATGGTGCTCAAATCGATACGCTGCCAGATATCCCTCAGATCAATTTCATATACTACAGTCCGGACCTCTCCCCCAATGAAATCTATCGGCACGCCCATGTACAAAACAGGCACGTTATCCAGACCCATGAAACGAACGTCCGAAAGATAGGTGATCTTCCCTTTGGCTGCCAGACAGGCATCGGTTACCTCTTTATCTGCCTGAATCGGTGGACGGCCGGCTATATCTGAGCTATGCAAACTTAACAGGGTACTCAAAGCGTCATTCAGATACAATTTAAGGGAACTCTGGCTATCGAAATAATAAACAGCCTGATAACGCTGGGGTGAGGATAAACGCAAAGCCAGTAATGCCGCCGCTTGACTGTTTAAATCCGGACTGATAGCGGCAAGATAACTGGAAAACGTTCTGGTATCCGAAAAAATCCGACTTATTTCCGAGTTAACGTCGCGGCTGACGACAGATGCAAGTTGAACATTACGCTGACGCGTTTCATTGGTGATCGTAGTCTGGCCGACCCAGAAAATAGTCAGACTTAATATAGTTACCGAAATAACCCAGAATCCGAGACTCCAAAAAAGTAACTTGCGCTGAATACTTCGGTTTATCCACTGCCGGGGTTTCCGGATAGTCTCAACAATTTTCATGTCACCTACTGTGCCTGAACCACGATCTGCCCGTTGACAATTTTCTGCTTTAAGTCTTCCAGTCGGTTCAACATGTCTTTACTCACCAGGGTTTCATCGAAGGGACCCAGAGTAAGTCCATTTTCTTTAAGTCCCAGAGAGCGTACTCCGGATTTAAAAGTATCGTTTTTTACTTCATTAATCAACAACAATACAGCCGTGTCTACCCTCTTAGGACGGTTACCGACGACGTTGCCAGGGGCTAAGTATCTCTGATCCCCGCTGGTTCCGGTAGTCAATTTATGAGTCTGTTTAGCAGCTTCAATAATGCCCAGACCAGTCTTGCTGGCGGCATTATGAATAACATCTACCCCTTCGTTATAGCGCGAGAGCGCTAGCCTGAGGCCAACTTCAGGATCAGAAAAAGTCCCGGCGAAATCAGCGAAAACTTTAACAGCGCTGTCCTGGTAGGCAGCACCTTGTTTAAACCCGGACATGATACGCTGTATTGCCGGGATATCAGTACCCCCGATGACTCCTACATATTTAGTTTTAGTAAGCATAGCTGCCAGGACGCCGATTAAAAAGTCGCCTTCTTGCTCGCGATAAACGATGGAAGCGATATTATTGCCAGTGGATTCGAAATCAATAGCCGCAAAGCGAATATCGGGATATTCATGAGCAACCGTATCAATGATTTCCTTATTCTCAAAAGCCACACCGATTATTAAATCGTATTTATTTTGAGCAAAGAGCCGCAGAGCGCCCAGATTAGATTCTTTATTGGTAGGAGTAACAGTCTCAAAACGGATATTAAGCTGTTTCTGCGCATCCAGCAGACCGGCATAAGCAGAATCATTAAAAGACTTATCACCCAAACCTGCAGAACCAAGGAGAACGCCAACGTTAAGAA
>DEUU01000390.1 GCA_002362735.1 Dehalococcoidia bacterium UBA3254 | reverse complement strand
GGCCGCGGTGTAGTACCGGATGCCGACCTGGCAGGGGTAAAGGGCGACCTGGTATTTGCAGCGATGTACTCAATGACTTTTTGCCTGGTCCAGCCTGCCCCGGCCAGTATTTTTGCCCAGGTAGGGTTAATGATAAAACCGGAGAGCGGGGCAGCGCCCATACCCGCCAAGGCATTTAATATCCCATCAGCACTAGTTTCCAGAGGTATCGTTTGCGTAAAGGAATTAGGGAAAAAGGCCGTGACAGTACTATCCTCTTTTTGGCAACCACGCTCAATATGTAGAGGTGCCCAGGGGGATTCTTCTTCATTTTCAGCAATTACCAGGGCATACTTACCGGGATTGCCGATAACCCCCATGTCTTCGATGGCTTTACGTGCCCCGCCGATATTATTAACGATCAGGCCGACCGCCCGGCCGATAGCGGCGTTGGCAATATTACCCGGGCTAAGTGAACCGGAAGAGCAATTGATTTGGATATCATTTCTAATTGGGCCGTTTACTGCCCAGAAAGGAGCCCAGGAACCGGTACTTACTTCAAAAGTATCGAACCGGGACTTCGGATCCATCAAGGCCTGGACAGCGGCGATAAGCACCGGCATATAAGTGGGCAGACAACCGGCCATGATGGCATTAACGGCAATCTTCTCTACAGTGGCTTTTCCCATACGAGGGATTATCTTAGCCACCAGGTGGTCTGCCGGTAAGTCAGTCCCGGCCAACATTTCCGCAACTGCCTCTTCGGTCGGTGGGATGATGGGAAGGCCGTCGGTCCAGCCTCTCCTGTAATAGAAACGGTTGACCTCTGCCAGACTACCTTTAAAGACCAGGCGGGAAAGGTTTTCGGTTTCTCTTTGCGGCGAAATCTCATCGGGTGTCAATGGCCGCACCAAGCCGGTGATGATATCGTCCATCACGGAAGTAATACCGGACTCGATATCTGAAGTAATATTCGACTCGCATAAAACAAGTTCCGGCACGATCCTCACGCCCGGCAAGCCCTTACCGGAGGCAGCCGAATGAGCATCATTCACAAAACCGGTATTGACCAATACGACGACCGGGGTACCCAGTTTTTCGATTGCCACTCCGTTGTACACAACGAACTTGGTACAGGACCCTCAGTCACCAACGGCAGCGATAACGGCGTCTACACCCTTAACCCAATCCGTGAACCCTGTCCGGTTTTCGGTTTCAGACTCGTCAACATTAGGCGCCCGGGAATCATAAATGCTGGTCTCGATATCCGGGAACCTGGTCTTCAGTTTTTTCTCCACCTCGGCCAGCATGGGTTTAGCCGCCCGCTTGAAGTTGGCGAATAGGCCTATTTTCTTCCCGGCCAGTTTGTCCAGACGCGGGGAAATCCCCCGCAATATGACCGGGTCTACTTCCGCCCACGGATTGAGGACTTCATACTGGCAATTTGAATCTGGGTTACCCATCGCAACACCTCCCGCTAATAATTAACAGCCTTGCATAATTTCTTTATACAGATATCATTGCTTCGAATAAATTCCGGATAAGTGCTGGCTGATTATACACCCCGCCCGTACTGATACTGCAAGCTCAGTTTAACTAACGATTGCCTACCCTGCTTCATAAAGTTATAATAGGGGCGTGTTGTGTCCAAATGACGGTTTAGAAATGCGCCCGGTAACCATCAATTCCCACTACGGGCAACCGGTTATCATCGACCAGTGTGAAAAATGCGGCGGCATCTGGTTCGATGAGTCCGAACTTTTCCGGGCGGGGCAGGGCGAAGCTGAAAAGATAGAATCGCTGAACTCAGAACTCTTGATGACACCAACCCCGATGGACGGTCTGATACTCGACTGTCCCAAAGACCACGTCCAATTATTCCGTTTTACGGATAAGAAGTTCCCGGAAAGCATCGTGTTAGCAAGGTGTCCGGTTTGCCGCGGCATCTGGTTAAACCGGGGCGACTTTACCAAATACCAGCAAGCACGGTGGGAATCACTTCAAAGCAAAGACAAAAAATCGGAAAACAAAAAGTTGTTGGCGAATTTAGAGGAACTCGCGTCCCTACACAAAGCCGGGAGTTCGACCGTGGTACTGGGGAAACTAGGTAAATTCCTATCGACCGATATGGACGTTAACAGTGCCCTCCCGGCAGGCTACGCAGAGAAATCGAGCCAGGCCGAAGAGACGGCCAACATGGCAGTCGGCATTTTGCTAACAGTCCTGAGAGTGATATTCCGTATCTAGTTTGATCAATCGGTTCCATTTGAGACAAGTAGATTTCGCCTGGATATACCCGGACTAAAAAAGGACTCCTCATTTTTAGGAGTCCTTTTTCATAATCATACGAAATTATTAAATAATTCGCAGGGTGATAATAGAAAAAGTCGAAATTTAAGGGCACTTGTGTTATATACCCACATCAGAAAGCGTCTGCTTGCATTGGAGATAATAGTTGGGGTTATTGATTATTCACCCCTTAATAGATATAATATGTAGGGAGAAAATTGAGGGAGAACCAAGTATGCCCAAAATAAATGTTTCTCTATCCAAAGAAATTCTAGAAGAACTGGACAAAGCAGCACGCGATTCCCAGACAAGTCGAAGCGCTTTCCTGGTAAAAGCAGTAAAGCACTTCCTGGAGGAAAAGGAAGCAGAACAGAAACTGGCCAAACGTAAAGAGTCAGCGTCAGCGATGGACCGTTTCAGAGAAAGATTCGGCGGATGGGATGGTACAAGTGAGGTACTGAAATGGCGCGACAGTCACTAGTCCTCGATGCTTCGGTAGGGGTTAAGTGGTTTTCCGCTACGGGTGAGGGTTCACTCGCCCAGGCGTTATCGATTCGCGACTCGCATATAACCGGTCATATACTGATCATAGTGCCTGAGCTTTTCTACTACGAGGTTGCCAACGCCATCGTTTACAAACAGTCCATCCCATTGGCTTCAATCCAGGCGGCGGCAACCAGCATGTTTGACCTGGGGATGGAGGCCGTCCCGCTGGATGCCGGCTTACTTGAGACGTCGGTCAAGTTATCACGGGAATTAAGCATAACTATTTATGATTCCTGCTATCTTGCACTGGCGCAAAAGGTTGCTTGCCCCCTGGTCACGGCCAATCCGCGCCATCAGAAACAAGTGCCTGGATGCGACATCATCCCGATAGAAAAATGGCGAATATAGTAACGATGACTACAAAGAAGAGTACAGTTTCAATAGAGAAGAAATAAGCTCAACTTTGTGTCTGTGCCTCTTGAACTCGTTTGGTAGCGCATACGGGATTCGAAC
>DEUU01000166.1 GCA_002362735.1 Dehalococcoidia bacterium UBA3254 | reverse complement strand
CATACTCACAATAATATCTTCCCTGTCCCCATCCTACATTCTTAGAACCATAGGGCACATTTAAAAAGTGCTCCATAATCCAGTAGCCGCTGGCTGTATCGCCATTTACCGTGATTACAGGCTGAATTAAAATGTGTGCCCCTTCTGCATGAGGATTTTTGGCGACTATATTGAAAAGAAAATTGGCAATCTCCTTCTTATTTTTAGCGATATCGTTAACTACTTGAAGCTTCGCGGTATCCGTAAAACAATCTACCATTGCATCCCAATCTTCCTTATTATGTGCAAGGATATAGTCTCTATGTAGATTTTTAATTTCCTCAACATCCTTCAGTGCCTGAATTCTTTTTTCCAGTTCTACCAACTCCATTCTGGACCTCCTGACTTAATTGGATATTACCTTAATTACCCGGTATAAATGATAGACAGATAATGTTTGTTCAGTTTTCCGAAGTGTCTGATACTCTGTCGCTTTTAGTAGAGCCTATCGATTCATTTTACCCAGTAACATTCACCCTATAAAACTGAGTTCACCAAATTTGGTAAGCCTGATTGTCTTTTCAATATATTTAAATCAACAAGGCGGGAAGGAATATACCATTACTTAACGAGATATTCGTACTTGACAATTTATGGAGCTTATAATAGCATAACGTTAATCCTCTGTCAATGTACAGAGATAGAGGAAGGTTATTTTGCATTCAAGTGATTCCCCTGAAAGTTTAGAAAGAGTATTCTTCTTCATACAGTGAAAATGATTTGACGAGAGTACTTCATCTCACTAAAGTGAGTGAAGAAGTGTATTTATATTATGGTGAAATACATTATAAATTTATACGGGAATGAACGGCGTTAAACAAATACAATTACGAGGAGGGTAACTATGAATTTAGGGGAAATGTCAAAAGAGGTCCAGGCACTGGAAGCTATAGAGGCCATCAAGAATTTGCATAATGAATATATATTCTTTCTGAGAAATCAACAGTTTGAAGATATGATCCCACTTTTTGCGGATGACGCCGTATTGGAGATCCGTAATTTCGGTCCACGTACAGGTATCGGCGAGATTTCCAAGCTTTTCCGAGAATATATCCCCTGGGAAAAGAATATTCCGCGAGGGAATTCTCTGGTTCAACCTGTGATTACTGTCAACGGGAATACTGCTAAAGGCCATTGGTTGCTTTATCATTTCAGATGTGACTATACCAAAAACGAGGGGGATGGGTTTCTCTCATCCTGGGAGCAGGGTTATTATGATTGCGAGTATGTTCGGGTAGGTGACAAGTGGAAATTCAAGCACGTTAAGTTTATTTCCCCGTGGCCTCAAGAACCGGAGCAGAAATAAAACAACAGTATATCGATTAGAGCTGTCCCAAAGTTAACCCGAATATAATAATTGCAATTTGTAGGAGGTTAATATGACCCAATCAGAACTGGAGACCAGAATCAATGCCCTGGAGGATATCAAGTCTATTAAAAGCCTGACCAAAGATTTCGTCTTCTTGCTGAGAGAAAGCAAGCTTGAAGAGATGATAAATTATTTTTCAGATAATGCGGTAGTAGAGATGCGCTCATCCGGCTCCGTTAAGGGCAAGGAAAAGATTGCCAAACTGCTCAAAAAAGAGGCTTCCGCCCTTAACAATCTAACGAATATATATATGTTAATCCAACCTGTACTCACGGTTAACGGAGATTCCGCAAAAGCGCATTGGATTATGGATTATTTTACACAAGATCCTGAAAATCTGTCACAACCTTCCCCGACCTATATTCCGGGAAGGTATGATTGTGAATATGTAAAGGATAACGGGAATTGGAAATTCAGCTATCTTAAGTGGACATCCCCCTGGCCTATACGTCCGGTAAAACAATAATCTGGTAACCTAAATTGCCGGATGACACTTCAATAGAGGAGATAAAGTATGATTGACCAAAGCGTTAATATCGATGAGTTATTGCATGGCGCCATAGACATGCACGTTCACTTCACCCCGGATGCTCTGATGAAATTCCGGATGGATGCCGTGGATACTGCCAGGCTGGCGCAGCAGATGGGAATAAGAGCGATTGTACTTAAAGCCCAAACTTATTCTACCGCGCCATTAGCCTCTCTGGCGGAAAAACTGGTCCCCGGGATGAGAGTCTTCGGAAGCATCTGCCTTGAATACGAAGTTGGGGGGCTTAACTACCATGCTATATCAGCGGTAGCCAAAATGGGCAACAAGGTGGTCTGGATGCCTACCCATTCCTCAAACAACGAGGTAAAGGGTTTCACCGGTGGTGCTCTTGAACAGGTAGGGTACTCGATACTCGATTCTAGAAATCAACTGGTTCCGGAAATTGACAAAATACTTACGCTGGTTAAGGAATATAAAATGGTCCTGTGCAGCGGGCATATCTCCCCTGCTGAGACCTTTGCCCTGGTAGAGGCAGCTTTAGCGAAAGGGATCTCCAGGTTAGTTATCACCCACCCGTTAACAACGATAATAGCCAAACAAAAATATACCCTGGAAGACATGCAAAAGTTGGCCAAGATGGGAGCCTACATTGAAGACACCTTCGTTACCTATCTTCCTAATGAATTAAGACACGATCCCAAGCGTCTGGTTGAGGTTATCAAAACAGTAGGCGCAGATCACGTTATCTTAAGCACTGACCTGGGCCAGTATTGGAACCTTCCGTCCGGTGAAGGAATGAGGATGTTTATTACCCTCCTCCTCCAGAATGGCGTCACCGAACGTGAAATTGAGCTTATGGTCAAATTGAATCCGGCCAAACTTCTCGATCTTGATTGAGTCATTAACCTGAATACTTCTATCATGTTTTCATGAGATCAACCAGGAATAGAGAGATCTGCGGGAAGGCTATAATAAGGATTAGAAATACTACACAGGTCACACAAAATGGTATTGAACCCCGAAATACATCTCCCATTGTGACACCGAAGGGCTTGGCAATTGAGGCGATCACAAATAGACTCATGCCCACCGGCGGAGTCAGGTTTCCCAAATTGCTCTGTATTATTACCAGAACGCCGAACCAGAGCAGATTAACGTCAAAAGCTCTGAGCACAGGGATGAAGATAGGAAGCGTCAGCAGTAATATAGATAATGGGTCCATAGGAATACCCAAAATAAAATAGACTACCATGATCAGAATCACCAGGCCGAATGCCGATATATTGATTGACAGGAGCCAGTTTGATAATGCTGTGGCTACCCCGGAAGCCGCAACAAAGATGTTCATAGTGTTGGCACCGATAATGACAGCCAGAGCCATCCCAGTGATAACCAGGGTATTTTTTAGCGCTTGCAGCATGCCCTGCCCGCTTAGAGTCCTTCTAACCACAGCAATAACAAATATAAATACCGTTGCTATAGATGCCGCTTCATTAGGTGTAAAGACTCCGAATTGAATACCGCCGATTACTAATAAGAATGCGATTAATATCGTGATTATACCCTTAATGGCGATCATTTTTTGTTTCCAGGTAGTACTGT
>DEUU01000334.1:6320-6661 GCA_002362735.1 Dehalococcoidia bacterium UBA3254 | reverse complement strand
ACTGTAATAAGCTGGCGCTTCTTTTATCTCATCATTCAGTATGAAGCCTGTTTCTTGACATTCGGAAGAGTCATCGATATGCTTAAGAGGTAGGTCCTCAAATGACGATAATGTCAACAAACTTCTATTTAAAATGTGTTTCCAAATTTGGATAGACAAGCAAACCTGCCGCCCGAAAAGAACAGAAAATCCAAATTCTATTACGGTTATGTCTTAGTCGCCATCTGCTTCTTCATCATGTTGATCGTGTTCGGATCACAGATGAGCTTTGGTGTCTTCTTTAAACCGATGCTGGCGGATTTTGGTTGGACGCGCGCCGCCACATCCGGTCCGTTTTCCCT
>DEUU01000334.1:4573-5977 GCA_002362735.1 Dehalococcoidia bacterium UBA3254 | reverse complement strand
ATTGGATCGGTGATTCTGGGTACGGGATATATTCTAACCTCCCGAATTACCAGCCTCTGGCAATTTTACCTGTTCTATGGCGTCCTGACCGCTATTGGGACGGGAAGTGTTTATATCCCTTTGATATCCATGATTGCCAGATGGTTCGGGAAACGCAGAGGTTTGATGGCTGGCTTCGCGATCTCCGGAATCGGTTTGGGAGTTGCAGTGATGCCTCCAATAGCCAGCCAGCTTATTATCAGTTTTGGATGGCGGGACTCTTTGCTTATATTGGGAGTGGTCAATGTGGTGGCTTTGCTGATAACCGCTCAATTCCTGAAGAGCAAGCCGGAGGACGTTGACTCACCTGAATTTAACGGAAAATCTCAGCAAAATCCCGCGGATAAGGTCAAAGAGTTTTCGTTTAAAGAGGTTATTAAAACACAGCCTTTCTGGATATTCTTCGTAACCTGGATGGTCTATGGATTTTTCTTCCATGTCGGATCGGTCCACACCGTGCCTTACGCCACTGACATCGGAATGACGGCCACCGCGGCTGCCAGCGTTATGACTGTCATCGGGATACTGGGGACAGTCGGGAGGGTAGGACTTGGTTTCGGGGGCGACAGGTTCAGTAATAAAACTATGATTTTTACCAGTGTCTTATTATTGGCGCTGGGTTATCTGGGTATGGTAATCAGCGAGTCTAAGGCAACATTATATATCTTTGCTGTGGCCTATGGTTGCACCTCCGGATTCGGTATTTTATTGGCGCCGTTATCCGCTGAGTATTATGGAGTGAAATCATTGGGCGCGGTGACGGGTGCCATTGGCTTTGCCAATTCTATCGGAGCTGCTATCGGTCCGACGATGGCCGGTTTTATTTACGATACTACGGGAAGTTATCGAATCGGATTTTTGATCTGTGCTTTGCTGGCCCTCTTTGCCGGTGTTCTATTCTGGGTGTTGAAACCCGAAAAATACATATAAGTTGAACGTCATTTGTCTGCCGATATGCTATGATACTTTCAGAAGGCTGTTTATTTGTAGATACCGGAATATTTAGAGAGGTGAACTATGGCGGGTCCGTTAGAAGGTATTAAGGTTCTGGATTTAACTCAGGCTTTGTTCGGTCCTTTCTGCACGATGTTACTGAGAGATATGGGTGCCGAAGTTATTAAGGTCGAACGTCCTCAGGGTGGGGATATGACCCGGGGAAATGGTCCGTTTGTCAGGGGTCTCAGCACTTACTATCTTAGTATCAACCGGGGCAAGAAGAGTATGACCCTGAATATGGATACGGAAGCAGGAAAAGAGCTGCTGCTCAAACTGGTAACCAGGGTTGATATCCTGGTGGAAAATTTTAAACCGGGAGTGATGAAAAAACTGGGGTTAGGCTACGATGTGATCAAAGAGTGCAATCCC
>DEUU01000334.1:3558-4255 GCA_002362735.1 Dehalococcoidia bacterium UBA3254 | reverse complement strand
CGAAACCGGCTTTTGATGTTATTGTGCAGGCGATGGGAGGTATCTTAAGCTACACCGGGGAAGGACCAGGCAGACCGCCCGTCAGGCCGGGTGCTTCTTATGGAGATATCGCCGCAGCACTTTTTCTCTGCATCGCCACTCTAGCAGCGTTGCACGAGCGCAGCGTTAGCGGAAAGGGACAATTTGTTGATGTGAGTATGCTGGATTCTCAGGTCACCGTCCAGGAGAATGCTTTTGTGCGTTATCTAAATACCGGTGTTATACCTCAGCCGCTGGGCACCCGGCATCCGGTAGTTTCACCGTTTGCCGCTTTTCCGACTAGGGATGGGTATATTGCTATTGCTCCGAGAGGGGGAGCTAATGACCAGTGGCCGCTTTTTTCCACCGCTATCGGCCGGATCGATCTGATGGATGATGAGCGTTTTCAGACCGGCTGGTCAAGAACACAAAACTACGCGGATCTGGAGCCGATTCTTAACGAAGCAATGAAGACCAAAACTACGGCCGAATGGATGAAAGAGTTCGAGCAACTGGGGATTCCGTGCGGGCCTGTCAACAGAGTCGACCAGGTGGTGAACGATCCTCAGATTAAAGCCAGAGAGATGATTCAGGAGATCGATGATCCCAAGTTTGGAAAGTTTAAAGTAGTGAATACACCTTTCAAGTTTTCCCGGACACCGAGCAAACCGCAGGGTTA
>DEUU01000334.1:0-3241 GCA_002362735.1 Dehalococcoidia bacterium UBA3254 | reverse complement strand
ATGAGCAAAGAGGAAATCGAGAAACTAAAAGCAGACAAGACTCTTTAAATTAATATTAGAGAGAATGAAAAAGGCGGAGATTCAAAACCTCCGCCTTTTATTATTAACGCTGCGCATCAAAGAAAGATTCATCGCCTTTATATCCGCCGGGTGCAGCATCATCCAAAGTGCCGGCGCCGATGACAATCGGCATCTGAAGATGCGGTTTAGACACGTTCTTCCACGTTAGCGGGCCATGATTGATCCCCTTTGGGATATAAACCGCCGTAGTACTGTTAAAATCCAGGGGTTGGCCGTTAACGACGAATTGCATATCAGCTCCCAGGTCTTCAAAGTGGTATGGATCACCGCTGATATGAAGGACCACCTCATCAAAATTATGCTGATGTTCCCCGATATGTGGCTTCGGCACTCCGAATATCCAGAGATAATCGATATAAATGTTAATATCCGGCACAAGATCGTTGCACATATAAAGCATCACCGGTCCCAGAGGCCCCACTCTGCTGCGGACATTCTCCCGGTAAACGGGATCCGTAATCACATATTTATCATAATTAGTGTCGCCCTTTTTATGAGGTACACCGATTTTTAATTTACTGGCATTATCTCCGCGCACTCCAATCACCATCTCCAGACAAGACCGACTCACCTTTCTCCAGACTGCCGGACTGTATTTGACATCCTTGGGGATATAGATGGCAGTGGTCTTATCCGAAGTAAAAATCTTATTGCCGAGTTTGAATTCAAATTCTGCTCCGAGGTCTTCTCCGGCTTCTGGATTACCTCCGATGTACATCACAATCTGGTCATAATTTTTCGTCAGTTCCATCATACGGGGACCAGATTCGGGCTTGGTATAGACCCAGCTCAGAGTGAGATGAATGGGACAACCGGGCACTAATTGGCTGCTCATAAAAGTCGCCGGGGATTGACGCCCCTTGACCGCCTCTCCGGATTCGTAAACGGGTTTTCTGATGATGTGTTTTTCGAAGTCTATCTTAGCCATTTCAATAATCTCCCTTATGATCGGTTTTCGGATTATTTATCCTTGAATTTATCAGGCATGGTGTCACGAGTTTAGCATTAAAATTTGATATGAGTCAAATCAGGTTTTCGAGAAAACTGCTGTATCAATTAAACTAGAAAAATTTTTTGAGATGCTTCAAAATTCCGGTAAATGAGAATATTCCTGAGAATGTTATTATTATTATAAATTCGAGCAGTGCAAAAAAGTAAAAATAATAAAAAATCAAGCATTGAAACAGAAAACTTCGCTTCCCTGAACGAGTCTATTGATGGTTAATTTTTTATTAAGTATAATAAAATGAAATCTGAAGCCCGGGTTGTTCTCCGGGCAGGATATTAAAAAGGAGGGTTTTCATGGCCAGTAAACCGATCATTAATATTGTAGCCACGCAGTGCCAGCCCGTAGATGAAGCGAAGTTTGATAAATGGTACAACGAAGTACATATACCCATGCTAATGAAATTTAAGGGATTAAAAAGTGTTGCCCGATNNCTAAACCTATTTCTTCACAAGCTCACCGGGTGCTCTCGGCAATCTAAAATGATCGTTCTACCAGAAATGACTGAACAATGGGTCACGGAATAATCTATTGATGGGTAATTTTTATTTAAGTATAATAAAAGAATACTTGAAACCCTGGATTTTTATCTGAACAGTATTTTTTAAGGAGGATATTCTTCATGCCCAGTAAACAGATCATTAACATCGTATCCACGCAATGCCAGCCCGTAGACGAGGTGAAATTTGATAAATGGTACAACGAAGTGCACATTCCAATGCTGATGAAATTCAAGGGATTAAAAAGTGTTGCCCGATATAAATCAATCAGCGAATCTTCTAAATCGCCCCGGTTCATCGCCATCTATAAATATGCCAGCGCTAAGGATTTTGAAGATATGAACAAGAGTCCCGAACTAGCGGCTGCCCTCAAGGAAATGCAGGAGACCTGGGGACAAAGGATTGAGCTTACCTCTAGAATTCAATATGAGTTAATAAAAGAATTTTAACCGGAAACAATACCCCCCTGACTCCAGGGGGGTATTAAAACTTTGAAAACAACCTCGAAATAACCTTCAAAACAAAACCTATTCTATTGCCACTTGATTTTAGCGATGAATTACCGTAAAATCAAAATGCTGCGGGCGCTTAGCTCAGTTGGCTAGAGCGCAGTCCTGATAAGACTGAGGTCAATGGTTCGAGACCATTAGCGCCCACCATATTTAGCTTCAAAACTACTACTTACTATTACTCTACTCTTACTAAAGTGCTTAAGTTTTGCTCTATTTCTG
Source organism: Dehalococcoidia bacterium UBA3254 (assembly GCA_002362735.1). The sequence goes on along the minus strand of DEUU01000334.1, from coordinate 923 downwards.
CTTAAGTTTTGCTTAAGTTTTTACTTTTAACAGCAATACTAAAGCGGTTTCTAATAAAAGTCAATATCATTACAAAGTACCCAGCTTACTATCAGTTACTATTAAAACAGCTTCAAATTAAGATTTAGTCTTATGATTAGAACTTCCAAATTCCTCTTTATAAGTATTCATCAGAAATTCTCTGCCAGTAGTTTTGGCATAAAGCTCAGCCATTTCCTCTAGAACAGCCGGTATATTCTTATTTGTAGCCTGAGATACAAACTTTACATACTCCCAAGTAGATTTATTCATTTCTCTAATCTTGGCAAAAACAGTACCATTCCTATCCATCTCTCAAAATCCCTCTTATCTTTCTCTATTTACAAACTTACTCAAGGCAGTAATAGGTACTCTATAATTTAGTAAAAAGGGAATTTTACGATATTTGGATTGGTATCGTTTCAGGGGCAGTTCAGAGACATAATCATCCGATTGGATAATAATAATCATCCGAATTACTGATATTAATCGGAATACCAAAATGTTAATGTATTGCTACTTATTATATATAAGCGTATCCTAAGGGTATATCTTATGGGTAGGCCGTTACGGCCCTTCGTGCATATATAATTATAGTTATTAATTTTCTGTTTAGAATTTTAACAAGCCTGCAGACCTGAACAGATTATTGTACAGGAAAATTTTCCAGTATAAAGTGATTTTATTAATTAACCTGGAAGAAATATTGGAAATTATTACAGATACCAGTTAAATGTTAGGAAAAATATCTTCTCAAGCCTGCCTGAAAAGGATCTGATTTACCGGTAATTGATTTGAATCTGGGAATTGCTACTGACCTTGAGAGGATATTTATCAGGATTCATTCAGAGATTTAATTAATAATAAAGGAGTGATTTTATATGGAAGATATTCTTTTAATGGAA
>DEUU01000062.1 GCA_002362735.1 Dehalococcoidia bacterium UBA3254 | reverse complement strand
TAAAGTTATGCGTTAAAAAGGTATATTGTCATAAGTGTCAGAAGCTAGTTAGAGTTAAACAACAGGCTTCCGGCGAAAAACTCCAGTTTAATTGTATTAAGTGCAACAAATTAGTCTGGCAAAAAGAGGGATTAGGCTGGAAATATGTAAAAGAGGAATAGGATTTACGAGTTAAGTCAGATTATCGATTTGATGAGATATGGGACCAATCTGGCTTAATCATTTGAGTTTCAGGTCTATTGATAATGTGAAATTTAATTCATTTTCTTTATTTTCTGTTTAGAAAAATCCTGAGTTGCGACTCAGGATTTTTTATTCCAATTATGAACCCAAACCCAAGCCCTCCACGTTCGTAAGAATAATCCCCACAATTTCAGTTCCGGCCCGGCGAATCTTGTATCAGACAAGACCGAATCCTGTTATTAATCTTGTTGTTTTGTTAATGAATATATAGAATGAAATCAGGGGAGAGTGTTGGAGGCGGATGTGGGGGTAATTCTATATAAGACACCCAGGTTGCAAAACCCGGATTTGATAGCTGGGTGGCCTGGCATAGGCAACATTGGCATCATCGCTATTAATACCCTGAGGGGACAACTCGACGCTGAATATTTTGGCGAAATCGAGCCCTGGGACTTTTTTTATCCCAGCAGAGCGGTTATCAAATCCGGAATACTACAGAACCTGGAATTTCCTTTTAGCAGGTTCTACTATTACAAAACCCGCGGGAAAAAAGACCTCCTGTTTTTTGTGGGCGAAGAACAGCCTTCTGATGGAGAAAGGATCTATGCCGAAGGACCCAAGGCCTATCATATGGCTAATCTCGTTCTCGATGTAGCGGAACAATTTGGATGCCGGCGGGTATATACCTCCGGGGCGGCTGTATCTTTTACGCACCATGAACTCCGGTCCAGGGTATGGGCGGTAACTGGTCAGCCCAAACTGACTCGGGAAATCCGGTCCTATGACAATACTATTCTCATGAGCGATATTGAAGGCCGGACCGAAAAAGGCAATATCACCGGCCTGAACGGAATACTACTGGGTTTAGCCAAGAAAAGAGGCTTCGAATCGGTATGTTTGATGGGTGAAATACCGGACTATCTATCCGGCGTACCCTTCCCTTATCCCCGGGCGTCCAGGTCTGTCTTAGAGGTTCTCTCCAGCCTGTTAACGGTTGATGTGGATTATCAATCTATAGATGAATTGACTTCCCAGATTGATGCAATTATCCACGGGATCTACGACAAATTGCCCCTGGATATTAAAGAGAAAATCGAACAAAGAAAGTACGCCGTCCAGGTGAAAGACGAAGGGATCACCAGAGAAGACGAGGTGTGGCTTAAAGAACACCTGGATGACCTTTTTAAGAGGAAGACCGGGGATGATCAAATCTCATAACATTTTTTTTAGGAAACCTGATAATCACTGCCCTGCCTTAATTACCGGCTGGAACTCCGATGCTGGAAAACTGGGTGAAAAAGTGAGTGATTATCTGGTTAAAGTCCTGGGCGGATATCGCATATACGAGATGGAGCCGGCAGACTTTTTCCCCCTGGGTGGAGTCACGATCGAAGATGATATAGTCCAATTTCCCGAGTGTGAATTTTATCTTTGTCCCGGAAACAACTTATTGATTTTGAAGAGTACTCCCCCGATCTTTGAATGGTATCGCTTTTTCCAGCAAGTCCTGGATCTGGCGGAACAGCGCTGCGGTATAAAAGAGATTTATAATATTGAAGGAACGGTGGCTATCAATCCTCACACGACCCCTCGCCAGATATTGGCTACGTTCAATTCGTCCAAAATAAAAGATAGATTGTCTCCCTACGGTCTTTACACCGGGCTGGACTATGAGACACCCTTAGGGCAAAAACCTTCTTTAAACTCCTTCTTACTCTGGGCTGCCAAAAGAAGAAACCTGGCAGGCGCCAACCTGGGGGTTCAGATTCCCTTTTATCTGATGTCCGTAGACGACCCCAAAGCACAGAAGAAGATGTTGGAGTTTTTCAGCCAGCGTTTTAAACTGAGTCTGGGGTTGGAAGAATTCGACGAAGAAATCGAGAAGCAAAACCAGTATCTCAGCGAGGCCCGGATGGAATACCCGGATATTGACGATTCCATCCTCAGGTTGGAAAGTAATCTGGTTTTGCCCGAGGAAGACAACTTAAAGTTAGAAAAACAAATTGAAGAATACCTCAAAGCCAAAATGGCCCGGTAACGTACCGCAAGTGTAACGACTTATAAGAGGATTGTTCATCTCCAGGCACTAATGTTAAAATTTGATGAATGTGGTTTTGAAAGAATGAGAGATGGACAAACGAGTAATTGATTGGTTGATGGATGGACCTGCCTGGATCAAATACCCCGTGGAGCGATACCTTCTCGGTTCCCAGCCTGATGCGCAAGCCGTTTTAAACGATCCTGTGATAATTGAAATTGTAGATAGACTGAAAGACAAAAGAAGAGGTATTCCTGCCATACAACATGGATACATGAGTTCCGATGAGTTTGAAAATCCTTATTGGGACCTGTTCTTTTTAGCCGATATCGGGCTAACCGCTTCTGAACTCGGCCTAAATCAAGAGATAGAAAAATTCCTGCGACTCCAGTTGCAAAACGGCTCTTACATGACCGAGTCTGGCATGCAATCGAACTATTTGGGTAAATCCGCTATTATGATCTCTTCTATTGTTCGCCTCGGATACCGTGATGATCTTCAG
>DEUU01000254.1 GCA_002362735.1 Dehalococcoidia bacterium UBA3254 | reverse complement strand
TAACCGGTAAAATGGGCGCTGTGATAAAAGCTAAGGTTACCCTTAAAGCGCTGATTTTAGCGGTTTTTTTTACAACCTTGTTTTCTTCTTTCCCTCAGTCAGCTAGGGCTGCTGACCTGTCCTGGTCCAGAGCAAACATTCCTTCTGACGGCGTGGCCGGGAAATGGGTACTGGCCGCTGGTTCTGATGTCCGTCTGATCACGCGTGCTACAGACGGCGCACTTTATGGATATGCCAATCCGGCAGGAACTCCCTTCCGGCTTTTCAAATCTACCGACGGTGGCTTCAGCTGGTCTTATACCGGTCGGGTTGAAGATACGATTATTGACATCGCGGTGGTCCCGGAAAAACCTTCCAGCATTTATTATGCCACCACTTCCCGGGTCTTTAAATTTAATCCATCTGGAGACCGATTCGATCCAGTGGCAATCAACCCGGGCGGAGCCGGCACTAATGGAATAGAAATTACTTCACTGGCTGTTTCTTCTGCGGACGGGACTGAATATGCAGTTGTTGGTATCCTGGATACGGGTGGGTCAGAGTTCGGAGGGGTGTATACCTGGGATGGTAACGAATCTCTGGTCTGGCAGGATGCCGGAATTGGGAATTACGATGTATACTCAGTCGCTTTTTCTCCTGACTTTGCGGTTGACCGGCAGATAGTTGCACTGACTTCCGACGAGCATGATACCGTGGTGATGACTGATCTTAACAAGGCAGGTTGGGGGCTCGGTGTCGGAAACGCCAGTATATCCGGTCTGTCCCCGGTATCCGCGGAAATCGAATTTTCATCCGATTACAGCTCAGATCCGAGTTTGGAAAAATATGTTCAATTCATCGCATTGAATACTGGCTCAGGCCAGGGAGATGTTTTTCGATTGGAGGGACAGTCATCTCCTTCTGCATCTATTATCACGGACTTGAATGTGGGAGCGAGATACGGAGCCAGTAGTCTGGATATTTCCAGTCTGGCAGTAAGTGGGAATGGGGATGAAGCAAACTTATTAGCCGGTGATGCGAACACAACTAATGTATATGTGAGTACAAATGGAGCACAATTGTGGTCCAGAGCCAGTCAACCGCCAAGCGGAGATTCGTATACTTACGTTTTGATGGAGAAGGATTTCGCCAGCAGCGGAGTAGCCTATGCCTCAACGAGTGGTGAAGAGAGCGCGTTTTCCATTACCCGGGATAAAGGTGTGACATGGACGCAAACGGCGCTGGTAGATACTCGGATTTCGAGTATTCTTGACCTGGCAGTTTCACCGGATGACTCATTAGAAACCACTCTTTTTTTGATCACGACAAATGTACAAAATAGCATCTGGCGCGGAGCTAATGGGGGAGCAACATGGGAAAGAGTTTACTATACTACCTCTGCAAGAGGGGACAGGGTCGATTCAATATTGCTCTCCCCGGAATATCATCAAAATCAAAAAGTCTTTCTGGCAGGGAGGGTTGATGGCACTCCTGTGCTCTGGCATTCGGAAAACAACGGACAGTATTTCGCAAGAGTAGATTCAATAGATCCGGGCACCGGTTTACCTGTGAACATTGATGCCTGGGCTATTGCGCCTGGGGATGTCCTTTTTGTAGCAGGTTTCGATGGAGACCGGAGTGTTGTGTACCATACCGCGGCTGAAGGATTGCATTACTTCGATCGAGGCACAGCCGGAAACCAGAGATTAAAATCGCTGGCTGTCTCCCCGGACTATACTCACGATAAAACTGTTCTGGCTGGCAGTCGATCGGGGGCTGTTTACTTTTCTAATGACGCTGGCCTTATATTTGAGCCACTGCCCTTTGATGCAGCCGGTCCTCCTTTATCCGGAAATATTACCTTGGCCTTTGATACGAATTACAGCCAGAAAAAAACGGTATATGCCGCCAGCGATTCTGCGAACAGCGGAATTTATCGTTTTACCGTGAATAGCAGTGTAGCCTGGAAATCTATAGACAGCAGTTTACCGGCTGGAGGACAAATAGGGCAGGTAATGACTGCTCCCGGGGGACACCCTTACGCGGTCAATATCCAGTCGGTTGACAATATCAGCCATAAAGGCGGACTCGAGCGTTCAATCGATCCTGGGGCGACGGATCCTTCTTTCAGTACGATTACCAGCGGACTGGATAATGGCATCAATTTAAAGAAGCTCTGGGTCCAGAATCATAACCTGTGGACCGTAGACGCTACCAATTCCAGACTCCTGGTTTACACAGACAGTCTGGTATTTCCAGTAAACCTGTCTTCACCTGCTGAAGGGATTTCGGGGATGGGGACACGCGACGTTGTCTTATCCTGGGAATCTTTAACTGGAGCGACCGGCTATCACTGGCAGGTGGATACTGACAATCAATTTTTAAATATTCCGGGAAACTTTGAAGGAAACACGGATTCCGTTTCTGCGGCATTGCCGACTCTGGATCTGAATACTATCTATTATTGGAGAGTTAGGGCCAACGAGCCGGTTATCGGACCGTGGTCGAATGTCCGGTCTTTTGATACCGTGGTACCGCCAGAAATAGAAGTCCCCAAACTTTCTCAACCGAGATCCAGCAGTCCTTGCTCCATAAATCCTGTTTTTGAATGGTCCGCTTGCGCTGGAGCGGAGAAGTACGATCTTCAGGTCTCTCCGGATGATGCTTTTTCAACCCTTAGCATCGATAAGTCTGGAGATAACGCCTGCAATGCAAATGTGTGGTTATGCGATGTTTCCCTGAATTATAATACCGGCTATTACTGGAGAGTCAGAACGGTCATTGGAGAGAACTGGAGTTCCTGGAGTGAGGTCGGCGTTTTTACTACGGAGGAAGAGCTTGCACCAACACCAACGCCAACTCCCACCCCAACTCCAAGCCCGACCCCAACACCGACACCCCCTCCTGCGCCGAAACTCTCCGAACCCAAATTGAACGCAAGTACGGCTATTAATCCGGTTTTTAAATGGTCGGCAGTTGAAGGCGCTGACCAATATGAGCTTTTAGTCTCCAGAGATGACGCTTTCACGAATCTGGCAATTAACAAGTCCGTACCCGATGCCTGTAAAGCCAACGTTTGGGAAAGCAATTTGTCGTTAGAATATGATACCGGCTATTACTGGAGAGTAAGGGCAGTTAGAGGACAGGAATACAGCGAGTGGAGTGACGTCAGCCTTTTTCGCACCAGGACCGAATCCACTCCTACTCCTCCTTCAGGAGGCGGTTCAACCGGTCAAACCACCAAAAAACCCAGCCCGACTCCCACACCTACTCCCAGGCCGAATCCGATACCCCCGTCTTCTCCCAAAACTACACCTTTTTCATCTCCCGTCCAGACGCCCGAGGGCAAAGTTGCAGAGGCCCCCGTATCCGTGTCTCCTGTGGTTAATCCGATCATTTCCAGCCATGAAAGCGAAAAAAGTCCGCTTGTGTATAATACAGTCCCAATCTCAAGCGCTCCCGCCACCAGTGCAGCGCCCAGCCCCTCCGCTCCCGAATCCTTTGACTCTACAGCCCGGATACTGTTTTTCCTCATCGGCGGCCTGGTACTCCTCACCATTATCCTGACCATCGTAGTCTTCTTTATGCTCAAGAAATTTAAGAAAATGTGAGAGAGAAAGACGAAATTGGTATAATGGACTGGATAATCTGAGGTGGGTAGCGGATGTTAAGCGTTGTCAATATAGCGAAAGCCTTCGGGGAACAGGTCCTCTTCAGCGGTGTCACCTTCAATGTAGGAGCGCGAGACCGCATTGCTGTAATCGGGCCAAATGGATCAGGAAAGACGACTCTTTTCGAGATTCTTTCCGGCAACGTGGCTCCGGATGGTGGCAGCGTGACCATGAAAAAAGATATCACTATCGGTTACGCCAGACAGGAGATCACACCTTTTTCCAGAGAGCGGTTATTAGACCATGTGGCTCATGCCTCTACCAGAATCGCCGGTCTGGAACACAGGATCAAGATATTACAGGAGGCGCTGGCTGAGGGTGGGGACGGAGAAGATGAGGATGATCTGCTCCGTAAACTGGGAGATCTCCAGCATGAATATGAAGCTGCGGGTGGATATAACGTGGAGCATGAGGCCGAAGTGGTCCTCTCCGGGCTGGGATTCAAAGAGAAAGACTTCCACCGCCCTTTAAACGAATTCAGCGGCGGATGGCTGATGCGTGTGACCCTCGCCAAGCTGCTGGTACTCAACCCGGATATGCTCCTGCTGGATGAACCGACCAACCANNTACCAGAATCGCCGGTCTGGAACACCGGATCAAGATATTACAGGAAGCAATCGCGGAGGGTGGGGACGGAGAAGATGCGGATGACCTGCTCCGGAAACTTGGAGATCTACAACATGAATATGAAGCCGCGGGCGGATATAATGTCGAACATGAGGCCGAAGTAGTTCTCTCCGGATTGGGATTCAAAGAGAAGGACTTTCTGCGTCCATTAAGTGAATTTAGCGGCGGATGGCTGATGAGAGTGACGCTGGCGAAGCTGCTGGTGCTGAATCCGGATATGCTACTTCTGGACGAACCGACCAATCATCTGGATGTGGGATCGCGA
>DEUU01000131.1:34928-35187 GCA_002362735.1 Dehalococcoidia bacterium UBA3254 | reverse complement strand
GGGGGATTCGAACCCCCGACCTCCGCGATGCGAACGCGGCGCTCTCCCAGCTAAGCTATATCCCCAGCCTACAACGGAATTATAGCACATACGGCTCAATTATCAAGTTAAGAACAAACCAAAAGGGAGCCGATGAGAATCATCGGCTCCCTATCATCCACCACACCGAGAGCTATTATCTAGCCCTTGCCAATGCGGAACATCTTAGTACTACAAGTTGGGCAAGTGCCCTGAGTCGCCGGCTTGCCATTCTTCATGG
>DEUU01000131.1:11379-34613 GCA_002362735.1 Dehalococcoidia bacterium UBA3254 | reverse complement strand
TTCACCTCCTTTTTGTAGCTAAGATAACCTATTTAGCTTAACTTGTCAATAGGTTTTGAGGGGAATTTGGAAAAAAACTCAAAAAAATATCCATTTCAATAATTTAACAAGGGGCTTGAGCCCCTGAAATTAGCTTTTTGACGCTTGAAAAAATGGTGTGGAGGAACTTGTATTATTGTGAACCAAGGTGTTATTAATATTAAATATTTATAGTAGTTCCATTTCCTTGAGATCTTCAGCAATTGTAAGTCGGGCTTCTGTCAACTGCTGCACTTCATCTGCCGTCCAACCCGGGGCAATCTCTTTTAAAACCGGTCCTTTTGAGGTGAATTTAATTACGGCGATGTCGGTGACTATCATATCCATACAATGGGGAGCCGTAAGGGGAATACTGCATTGTTTGACTATCTTGGGCTTATTATCCTTGGTCGTATGTTCAGTAGCTCCTATCAATCTCTTAGCATTAAAAGCCAAATCCATGCCTCCGCCAATATTACCCACTCCTCTTCCTGGAAACATCCAATTTGCCAGGTCTCCTTTTTCCGAAACTTCCAGGACTCCCAGAACAGATATATCCACCCATCCACCCCGAATCATGGCAAAAGAATCGGCATGGCTAAAGAAGCTCATCCCAGGTTTAGGGTGGATGTATTGTCCTCCGGCGTTGGTAAGATCGATATCGGCGTATTGGGCTTTTTCTTCGTCTGTCACCACTCTTCCGAATCCCAGAGCTCCGTTTTCAGTGTGATAGGTGACTTGCATACCTTCCGGAACAAAGCTGGAACAGAGAGTAGGAATACCAATGCCAAGATTGACTACTGCACCATCGAAAAACTCTTTGGCTATTCTCATCGCGATAGCTTCGCGGCTTAACCTTTCTTTGGACATGTTATTTCCCCTCCCTGATCTGAAAGTCTTGCATTTCCAGGTGACGTGGGAAACCTGGATTTTCGGTGACTTTAACGATACGTTTAACGTAAAGACCGGGTACTACCACGGCGTTAGGATTAATCTCGCCTGGTTTTACGATTTCATCAACCTCTGCAATGGTGATCTCGGCTGCCATCGCCATTACCGCATTAAATTGCCTTTGCGTACCGCGGAAGATCAAATTTCCCAAAGTATCGGATTTCCAGGCGCGGACCAGAGAAAAATTCGCTCTGAGTGCATATTCCAACAAATAAGGTCTGCCGTTAAAAAATCTTTTTTCTTTCCCTTCTTCGATCACTGTGCCGGGTCCGGTGGATGTGTAAAATGCGGCAATACCTGCTCCTCCAGCCCGGATTCGTTCTGCTAGTGTCCCCTGGGGAACCATTTCCAGTTCCACTTCCCCCGCCAAAATTTGTTTTTCTGCTTCACTGGGCTTTTTGGCCGAAGTAGAAAAAGGGAAAGAAGCAATTACTTTCTTAACCTGGTGGTTCTGAAATAGAATGCGGTGATCATCGTAGTCCAGTGTGAGGCCGGTGCCGCCAGCTGTATTTGCCACAATAGTTAAATTTTTAGCCCCTTGATCACGCAGAGCTTCAATCAAAAAGAAAGGAGTCCCTCCCGGGCCGGCAAAATTACCGATAAATACTGTCGATCCATCTTTAATATCTGCAATTGCCTCTTTGAAAGAGCTAAAGATCTTATTGATTGCCATATTATCTCCTGAAAAACTTATTTATAAGATGGGTCCAGTTATATCATTTTCCCGCAGGAATTTTAATAACTTCAGCAGGCGGATATCTCTTTCATGGATTACTTCAGCTTCGGTTTTTCCCTGATAATCGTAGAAGCCGCGCCCCGTCTTTACGCCTAATGCTCCTTCCTTTATAAGCTGGTTTAGTTTAACAGGTTTATAATCTACCGGCGTGGACTGGTTGGATTGAGTAGTTGTTTTGGCGCTCAGATCTAATCCACCAAAATCAATTCTCTGGCAAATACCTACTACCATCATCCGTAAAGCTAATCCCCATATCGCAGCTTCGTCCACATCTCGAGGAGCGAGATAATCATTATCCAGCAGCCAGTATACTTCGCGTTGGAAGGCTACTTGCAAACGGCTGATTAAATAGCCCGCTACCGGTTTATTAAATACAACCGGCGTTTTCCCCATGGTTCTCAGGGTTTCCACGACCAGGTTAACATTAATGTCATCCGTTTCCGGCCCTTTAACGATATCTACGAGGGGGATGATCTGGGGAGGAGCGTACCAGTGCACGGTCAGGAGCTTGTCTGGACGGGATGTTTCGACGAAATCAAAAACATTCAGAAAAGTGGAGTTGCTGGCTAATAGTGTTTTTGGAGGACAAATAAGATCCAATTTTTTAAAAAGGTCCTTCTTGGCTTCTTTGTTCTCTACAATACATTCAATAGCGATGTCCGCGTTTTGGGCAGCTTCTTCCAGTGAGACTGTGGGTTTGATGCGGCCCATAATGGCGGGAATTTCGGTGTCTTTCAATAGACCGGCTTCAACCATCGTTTTTAAGCTGCCCCGAATGAGTCTGTCTGCTCTCTCAAGTGCTTGCGGGACAATATCCTGCAATGTTACCAGGTACCCATTTTGGGCAAATACTTGAGCGATACCATGCCCCATGGTCCCCGAGCCAATGACCAAAACCTTTTCTATTTTATGCATGCTCCACCCCTGAGAATATCAATCTACAAATTATGCGGATCAATGGAATTTGTTTCAAGAATGCCCGACATAAGTACAAAATCGCTACGTCCTAACATTTCGCTTTCACCATTTTGAAACAGATTAGTCAGATAATCAACGGTGTTATACGATATTACCCGATAGCGGTAAGTCCACCATCCAGATAAATGATCTGACCAGTAATAAAGTCAGAAGCAGGGGAAGCGAGGAAGACGCAGGTTCCTACCAGATCTGCAGGCTGAGCGACTCTTCCGAGGGGACAGCTAGATAGAAAGCGTTTTAATTTTTCGGGATCCTGGAGAGTTTTTTCAGAGAAACGTGTGGCCACCGTAGATGGTCCGATAGCGTTTACATTGATTTTATAAGGTGCCCATTCTGACGACAGTGACCGGGTTATCATATCTATAGCCCCTTTGGTAGCGGCATACCCTTCGTTACCGCCCCAAAAGGTGGCTCTAATGCCCCGGACGGATGAAAGATTGATTACTTTACCCTTCTTCCTTTCAATCATGATTTTACCGAATTCGCGGCAGGTTAACATAGTTCCCCGGACGTTAATGTTGAAAAGAAAATCCCAATCTCCTATAGAAAACTCTGTGGCCATCTTTTTTAAATTGACTCCATGAGAATTGACCAAAATATCCACGGTACCGAATCTGGAGATTATCTGGTCTCTCACAGCGGCGACGCTGTGTTCATCAGTAATATCAAATTTGAAAGCTGTTGCCTCTGAGGACTTATTTTTAGCTTTGATGTCCTGGGCTACCTGCTCCGCTCTTTGTAAGTCTACATCAGCAATGGCTATTTTCGCCCCGTACTCTGCCAGTCCGTTTCCGAGGGCTTCCCCGATACCACCGGCGCCGCCGATCACAACTGCAACCTGATTATCTACTCTGAATAGATTTGCCATTTCCATCACCCCTTAACAGAAATATAGAAATCTGTCGCGACTTATGACTTGGGTTTAATACTCGTTTTTTAGTGAAAAGTTAAGTTTTGGGCAAATGGAATAATGAAAAATTTGATTTATAACTTTCATTAATTCCTAAACTGTCTTTAAACCGAATAATTTTCGCGCCTCGTCTGGAGTACAGGGTTCCTTGCCCAATTCCCGAGCAATTCTGACTAATCTGGCTACCAACTGAGCATTGGAACTTGCCAGCTCCCCTTTTTTATAATAGAGGTTATCTTCCAGTCCGACTCTGGCGTTGCCGCCAAGGATCATACCGAGGACTCCCAATGTAAGTTGCATCTTGCCTACGCCCAGGACGTTGAAATAGGCATTGTCGGGTAAATACTGAAGGTAAGTATGGAGGAATAAGTGGTCCGCCTGGAGTGCTCCCTGATAAGCCATCCCGAGAATTAAATTGGTGGTGTAAGGAGGTTTGATGAGTTCTTTTTCGATAAGGATTTTTATTTCCTGTATCATAGATATGTTGTAGATTTCCAATTCAGGTTTAACACCGAATTGATTCATGCGTTTTACAAAATTCTCGATTTCTTTGCGAGTGTTCATAAAAGGAGTTCCGGCGGCTGCCCCGAGGGTTCGAACCATTGTTCCCATATTGAGAGATGCCATTTCGGGCAAAGCTTCTAAACAGCCGGTTCGTTGTTCCACAGAAAGGTTGGCTCCTCCTCCTGTTGAGTCCTGAAGAACCAGATTGCATTTATGGCGAATTCTATCATGGATATCTCTGAAGATTTCTGGATTACCGGAATTCGTACCATCCTTTTCACGAGCATGAATATGAACGACTGCAGCGCCTTCATTGAAACAATCATAGGCGGCCTTTGCGATTTCATCCGGCTGTTCAGGTACATTAGGGTTCATTTTTTTTGTCACCAGGGCTCCTGTCGGAGCTACGGTAATAACGACCTTATTCTCCGGCATTTTCAAATAGTTGATAGCCAAATTCTGTTCCTTCCACCCTTACGCGGTCAATTATTTCTCGTCGACTATAGCTACTAAACGGACTATGGATGCTTCTCCGCCCTGGAATCGAATCGGGAAACAAGCGAGAGTGCAGCGTTTGCCGGTAACTTCATCTATTTGACCCCCGGCAATTTCTATCCCCGGAATATTATGCTGAGCCAGAGCCAGATGGCATGGCTCGTAGATCGGGAATAGCTTATCCGGATCTTCTCCTCTTTCTTGCATGTACTCATCTCTCAAGTTGGAGTTCCATTTATACAAAGGAGTGTGAGCGCACGGATGGTCAATAGCGCCGCCATCGATAGCTACGGCTTTGACCTCATGCTCGATGAACCAGTCTGCGGCTTCGGTATAAAATCCGGGGAAGTGATTGAAAAATACATAACCCTGTTTGGGAAAATATTTGTGCCAGCCGGTGTTAACAACCACGAAATCACCCTTCTTTATCTTAGGTTGAGCGTTATCAAGTTCTTTTCTACCGATGATGTCCCACTTTTTAAGATATCTCATGTCAACGATAACCCCTTCTCCGTAGCAGCTGGACAGGGGAACCGCATCAATCGTCAATCCTCCCTCGAGCACGTGTAGAGGAGCATCCATATGGGTAGAAGCATGCATTTTGGTCTTAATGACGGTGGTCATCTTATTGACCCGGCCTCTTTTGGGGTCGCCTGGGAAAGTAGAAAACTCGGGGAAGGTCACTCTGGTGACTTCGGTATCGTACATGACCGGCCAGGGCCAAAGTGGGATCCCTGAATAAAAAGGTTGAGACAGATCATAGAACTTCAACGCCATTATAGTCCTCCGCTTTATTTATTGAACTGATTTATGCCCACATTTAAACATCCGTAGGTAACTTTGTCAAATATTAAAACATACTGTATAATTAATATACAATATGAAACCGGACCAAATTCTTTGAATGTTATCTATTCCTCTGGACGACAAAATCTGCCAAATCTATTAATGCCTGACGGCTTGAGGTATCTGGCATGGTTTTGATGTTGCGAATGGCATTATCGCAATATTCTCTGGCGACATTGTAGCATTCTTTTACGATGGAAGAATTTCTTACCTGTTCGATAGCCAATTTAATATTTTCGGTGGCTTTCCGGTCTTCAAAGAGTCTTTTAACCGGGTTATCCTGGGGATAACGTTCGTTCAGCAAGAAAGCCGGCAAGGTGAGCGTTCCCTGAGCCAGGTCAGATCCAGCCGGTTTGCCGAGCTCTTTTTCCGTTCCGATGAAGTCCAAAATATCATCGACGATCTGAAAAGCCAGGCCTAGATCATGACCGTAATCCTTCAATGTTTGAATTTTTTCTTCTGGAGCCTCACTGAGGACGGCTCCAGATTCGGTTGAAAGGAAAAAGAGGGAAGCCGTTTTCCCGAAAATTCTCTGAATATAGTCATCTCTATTTTGATGAATATTAAAAGAGTTGATTGCCTGGTTTAATTCACCCCGAGAAATTGTCATAAGAGTTTGCGAAAATAATCTGATCGTGCGGACATTTCGCGTTTCCGAGCTTTCAACTCCGGCTTTGGCGAAAAGGTAATCTCCAAGGAGTATGGCAGGGTCTACTCCCCATAATTTGTAAATGGTATATCTTCCCCTCCGCATATCTGATTTATCGATGGCGTCATCGTGAATTAACGTGGCGGTATGCATCAATTCGATGGCTGTAGCCATATGCATCAGGTATTCAAACTGATAGTGGTAAAATTGGCCGGATAGCAGAGTCAAAGCAGGACGAATTCTTTTTCCGCCAACTGCCAGACTGTGGCTTAACATCTCAGCAAGCCATGGGAAATTTACTTCACTGACCGCTCTGATGGCGGCATCCACTTTTATCAGGTCAGCGCTGACCGGTGCATATATTTGGTTAAGATCCATTCCTTTACCTCATTACTCGACTTGTGTATGTTCCGACCGCTGATTTTCTTGATCGACTTGCTTTTCATCCAGCTTGGTAAACAATGGCTGAGGGACTTGTAATTTCTGTTTAGCCGGTGGTAGGGTAAACGTCCAACCGCCGTCCTGGATAGCGCCAGTATAACCCAGGTATTCATGGAGCTTTTGTGCACTGAAGGGAAGGAATGGATAAAATACCGTTTTCAGACAAGATAAAATTGAAATAGCGACATAAAGGGACGTCCCGGCTGCGGCTTTATCCTGCTTAATGGCTTTCCATGGAGCTTTATCATCCAGATAGCGATTTGCTTCTTGCGCCAAATTCATGGCAGCTTTGATAGCATCTTTGAAACGGCATTGGGCGATGAAGCCCTCCACTGATGCCAGTGTCTCTTTTGATTTTTCGATGATAGTCAGGCTCTGGCTGTCCAGAGTTCCCGGAGTCGGAATGACGCCATCAAAATTTTTATAAGTAAAAGTCAAGACCCGATGTGCCAGGTTACCGAAAGTAGCCACGAGTTCATCATTGTTTCGGCGGTAGTACTCACGCCAGGAAAAATCGGTGTCCGTAGTTTCTGGCATATTAATTGAAAGAAGATAGCGAAGAGGGTCCGGTGCATAGCGGGACAAATAATCAGGTACCCACACTGCCCAGTTCCGGCTGGTGGAAAATTTTTTTTCTTCAAAAGTCAGGAATTCATTTGCGGGTACATCGAAAGGCAGGTTCAAATTACCGTAGCCCATTAACATGGCAGGCCAGATAATGGTGTGAAAAACGATATTGTCTTTACCGATGAAGTAATAAGCTTTAGATTCGGGGTTTTGCCAGAATACTTTCCATTCCTCTTCATCACCTTGAATTTGCGCCCATTCTTTACTCGCTGAGAGATAGCCAATGACGGCGTCAAACCAGACATAAATACGTTTTCCTTCATAGCCAGGGAGGGGAATTGGGACTCCCCATTCCATATCTCTGGTGATTGCCCGGTCTTTCAGTCCTTCTTCAAGGTAATGCCTGGTGAAATGGTATACATTCGGTCTCCAGGTGCTCTTAGGTTTGATCCATTCGATCAGTTGTTCCTGAAACGCACTTAATTTCAGGAAGAAGTGTTCGGATTCTTTGAATTCGGGGACTCCTCCGCAGAGTTTGCAATGAGGACGAATCAGGTCAACCGGATTCATGGGTTTCCCGCACTGGTCACATTGATCTCCTCGAGCATCCGAAAACGAACATATCGGACAGGTTCCTTCTATGTAACGGTCGGTCAGAAAGCGTTGACATTTTGGACACCATGCTTGAAGGACTGTATCCTTATAGATATAACCCTTATCTAATAATTTCAGAAAGAAGTCCTGTGTGACCTTAATGTGGTTAGGTGTATTGGTATTAGTAAACAAATCAAAAGAGATACCCAGTTTATTGAAAGTGTCGGTAAACTGGATATGATAATAGGATGCCACCTGTTCTGGAGTCTTACCTTCCTGCTCAGCTTTGATTGTAATAGGCGTCCCATGTTCATCACTTCCAGATACCATCAATACTTTATTACCTTTTAGACGATGGTAACGGGCAAAAATATCAGCCGGTAAATATGCCCCGGCAACATGTCCCAAATGCCGTGGACCGCTGGCATAGGGCCAGGCTACACCGATGAAAATTATTTCCCCCATGAACAATCTCCTGGAACTATTTGGCAATTACAAAATTAATGATAACTGATGCTTATTCGTTACTCAAGTCAAATAACGCTTCGGCATCCTCTTTTTCAGATTCAGCTTTAACCAGACCCTGGGCCTGGCAGCAGTCCATGCAGACAGTTGCATTTTTACCTTTGGATTCCTCAAGAAACAAATATCTTTCCGGGTATAAAATGTTGCGATGGCATTTGTCACATTTGATATTACCTAATGAAATACATCCGCGGCGCACTTGTTCGCTCCTTATTTAATTTTTATCCAGGTCTGATAGATTTCTCTTTTCGAAAGACCGGTCTCAGCAGCGATTAATGATACAGCGTCTTTCGCCGAAGTACCGGACCGTTGCATAATTTTTAGGCGTTTTTCGATGCTGGCGTTTATCTCAGCTTTTGGCGTCTCTGAATTTCCTGCTATGACCAGAGTGAATTCTCCCCTGGGGATAGCAAAGTGATGGAGAGCATCGCTTAACGTTCCCCGATAAATTTCCTCATGCATCTTGGTCAGTTCACGGCAAACAGCAACTTTCCGATCACCCAGAATATTCTGCATGTCCTTTAAAGAAGCCAGCAAACGGTGGGGAGACTCGAATAATACCAGGGTTGCTTTTTCTCCGGCTTTAGACTCCAACAATTGGCGTCGATCTCCAGCCCGGTGGGGTAAAAAGCCCAAATAAATAAAGCTATCCGTAGGTAATCCCGAGACCGCCAGAGCGGTGACTGGAACCGAAGGCCCTGGAATCGGAATGACGGAGATGCCCCGCCAATAAACCTCTGATATCAACTCATAGCCTGGATCCGAGATCCCAGGCATGCCGGCATCTGAAACTAAAGCCACATCCTCGCTCTTAAGCCGATTTAAAATAAAGTCTAATTTTGTCAATTTATTATGTTCATGATAACTGGTGGTGGGCGTCTTGATATCGTAGGCAGAAAGGAGTCGGCGAGTGGTGCGAGTATCTTCTGCCGCAATAAGATTCACTTCCTTCAGAGTGCGGATAGCGCGCAACGTAATATCTTCCAGGTTGCCGATAGGAGTAGCCACAACGTACAAAGCGGGCATTTCACCTTCCTAGCTTTCGCTATTATATCCGATTAACCAATATCCGTCCAATAACAATCTTATAAGAAGCTCAACTTGCTTTTTTAACGGAGGTATTGTGTACTATGTATATTAGGTATAACAAAATGGTCGTAGTTTAATATATTGAACAAATAGCCAGAACATGGCAATGGAGGAAAAGAAATGGTATCTGAACAGACTAATACCCTGGAAGCTTTACAGATTGCTATTCGTATGGAAATTGACGGTAAAGATTATTATTTGAAAGCGGGACAATCCAGCCAGAATAAAATAGGGCAAAAGCTTTTCAATACTCTGGCAGATGAAGAGGATGTTCACCGCCAGAAGTTCGAAGAGATATATAGAGCGATACAATCGAAAAAATCCTGGCCAGAAGTAAATTTCCAACCTCATAAAGCGGGTGAGTTAAGAAGTTTATTCGCACAAGCCAGTAAGAATGTACAATCGACAAAAACTGAATTGGAAGCCGTAAAGACGGCGATGGAGATGGAGAATAAAACCTTTGATTTTTATCGAGAACAGGCGGGAAAAGCTGGTTTCGCGACAGAGAAACAATATTATGAGATGTTAGCCGGTCAAGAGAGCATTCACCATGCCGTGCTTCTAGACTACTTTGAGTATGTCAAGGACCCGGCCGGCTGGTTTACCTTAAAGGAACATCATTCTCTGGATGGAGGATAATATATGTTAGAAATCGAGAATTTGTATGTTTCCGTAGAGAATAAAGAAATTCTCCAGGATATTAATTTAACTATTAATACAGGTGAGACCCACGTGCTATTTGGCCCGAATGGTGCCGGGAAGAGTACATTACTTTCGGCGATCATGGGTTTCCCGAAGTACCGGATTACCAGGGGAAAGATAATCTTCGCCGGTCAGGATATTACTTACATGCCAATGGATGAGCGGGCGCGGTTAGGTATCGGTATTTCTTTTCAGCGTCCCCCGGTAGTACGAGGTGTCAAGACCTATGATATGGTTGCTGCATGCCTTAAAGGCCGTGGTGACGGTGAATTGGTTAACGAGTTGGCTGCCCGCGCAGACCTCTCAGACTTTTTGGATAGGGATATCAACTATGGATTTTCAGGAGGAGAAATCAAGCGCTCCGAATTAATGCAGCTTTTAGCACAACGGCCCCAGCTGGTACTTCTGGATGAACCGGAGTCGGGAGTTGATCTGGTCAATATTTCATTAATAGGGAAGTTGATCAACGAGCTTTTACAAAAGGATTGCCCTATAAGAGAACGTAAATGTATGGGATTGATTATCACCCATACCGGTTATATTTTAGACTATGTTAATGCCCGCACGGGATATGTTCTGTGCGATGGTATGATCGGCTGTAATGGTGATCCCCGAGAAATGCTGGCAACTATTAAGGAAAAGGGGTATAAAAATTGTCTAACGTGCATGAGATAGAAGATTCCGTAAAAAACACAGACAAGGCTAAAGATGCAATCAACAAGCGAGCAATAGCCGGAGAAGATATAGATTTAAGCCGGTATACAAATCCAGGGAAAGAATTTCCTTACGAGTTTGACCTTTCAAACATACCCGTCCAGGACAAACAGCAAATGCTCGGTGCTGGGATCATTCTGGACAGCCCTAAAGAGCGATCCGGGACTTTTATTCAAATGGACAACTCTCCGGTGCATTTCTCTGCCCAGCAAGAAGGTGTGGAGGTCATGACTACAAGTGAAGCCCTTGAGAAATTTGACTGGCTTCAAGATTACTGGTGGAAAGCGGTGGCTGTAGATACAGACAAATATACCGCTAATGTTGAATTACACCAGGCGGACGGCTATTTTATCCGCTCTTTACCGGGACAAAAAAGCATATTCCCGGTACAAGCCTGTCTCTACCTCGCAAAAAAACAGGCTATTCAGAACGTCCACAATATCATCATTGCCGAAGAAAACTCAGAGCTGCATATCATAACCGGATGCACGACTGCTCCACGTCACGACCCTGGTTTGCACCTTGGAGTTTCAGAATTCTATATTAAAAAGGGCGCTAAAGTCACGTTTACCATGATTCATCAGTGGAATCCAGAAGTTGCGGTGAGACCGCGTACCGGGGTTATCGTAGAGGATAACGGCTTGTATCTCAGTAACTATGTTTTAATGAAGCCGGTCGGTTCTCTGCAAATGAACCCAATCGCGAGATGTGTTGGCGAGAACTCTATTGTGCGTTTCAACAGCATTATGGTTGCTCACCAAGGAACTAACCTGGATGTTGGTTCGCGAACCATTCTGGAAGCTAAAGGCTGTCGAACAGAAGTGGTCTCGCGGGCGATTACAACTGGAGGCAATATTATCGCACGCGGTTATATAGAGGGCAATGCTCCGGATGTGAAGGGACACCTTGAGTGCCGGGGATTAATCTTAGGTGAAAAAGGCAGTATATATGCCATTCCTGAACTCAAAGGAAATCTGGCAGGCATCGATTTATCGCATGAAGCTGCGGTTGGCAAAATAGCCGAAGAAGAGGTGGAATATCTGATGGCGCGTGGGCTGACTCGGAGTGAAGCGACCGCCACAATAGTACGTGGTTTTTTGAGAGTTGATATTGAAGGTCTGCCACCGATGCTTAATACAGAGCTTAAAAAAGCGGTCGAAGCCAGCGAAAAAGACCTGATGTAGTTTTGACCTTATCTTTTCGCCTCAAATATCCGAAGTATAATACATAATGAGAGGATGATGAAGGAGGAAGGATATGCCAGTCAAGATGGGAATTAAATTACATAGTCCGGCTTTCAATGAAGGGGAACGGATACCGGATAAATACACTTGTGTTGGTGAGAACATCTCCCCTCCATTAACCTGGGGTGGAATCGATGCCACGGTCAGGTCCTGGGTTTTAATCGTGGATGACCCCGATGCTCAAAAAGGTACTTTTACTCATTGGGTAATATATAATATTCCCGCGGGAGCTCAGGGTTTGCCTGAAGGTTTACTTTCTGATGAGAAACTCCAGAGCGGTGCTATACAGGGAATGAACGATGCGATGAAAGTCGGCTATGCTGGTCCGTGTCCTCCACCAGGTCCGGCTCATCATTATCGTTTCAACATATATGCTCTGGATACTGTATTGACGTTGCAACCCCGTGTAACGAAAAACCAGGTCCTTGATGCTATGAATGGACATACCGTTTCCCAGGGGAGACTGACAGGTATTTTCCAAAGGACGTAAAGACTCCAATTATCCGCAATCGGGAATCAACTCACCGGCATCAAGAAGCTGAAACCTCAGAGGCGGTTCTTTTCATCCGTGTGTGGCTTCTCCAGAGAAAGATACCGCAAGACACCGTAACTACCAGGGTTATCAACGAGACAACATTAAAACCCATCGCATATCCCACGCGATCAAAAAGATAACCCAGTAATGGAGCTAGAATTCCAGTTCCATGATTGGAGCAAGCATAGAAAATACCAAAGATGGTAGATCTCATCTTGGGACTGGACCGGCTAATGAT
The DNA here is from genome assembly GCA_002362735.1 of Dehalococcoidia bacterium UBA3254. The sequence goes on along the minus strand of DEUU01000131.1, from coordinate 21,877 downwards.
ATAAGACTCGGTAGCGGGCAGTCGGATCGCGCCTAACGCCCCGTATATTAAAAGCAGGAAGATGAAACCGGCGCCATAGGGTATTACAGTCATTAGATATATACTTGGCACTGTTGCTATGCACGAAATCAATATGGTTGGGATATAACCCATGCGGTCGGCCATATGCCCGCCGAAGGGGCTTGCCCAGAGGCCGCTCGACATAGAGATGGCTACCAGGATAGCGGCAGTAGAATAACTTGTTCCCAGATAGTTCACCGAAAAAACCGATAAAAAAGAACCTGTTGAAGCGCTTAGCGAACTTACTATAGATGAAAGGAAGATAAAAAGGACTAATTCGCGTACCCATCCTCTAGGGCGAGAGGTTTCTTCTGTTTCGGTTACCGCGGGCTTAACCTGACCGGTGTTTTCAACTTTTTTAACAATAGTCTTGCTGATCAGGAAGTAAAAGACTATCCCGAAGATAATTGTTGGAATAGCCAGACTGATAAAGGTACCACGCCAGCCCCAAATGACAGCGATTCCTGCCGCCATCAATGGAGCCAGGAAAAAAGCAGCGTTCCCTCCGATGATGTGAAAACCAAAAGCTTTACCACGGATTTGCGCGGGTACGGACGAAGCCAATAAAGGCGCAGCCGAGGGGTGATAGCCGCCTCCACCGATACCCATGAAAACCAGAAAGACCAGCATCATAATATAAGAATGAGAAAGACCTACCAGCAGCCCAGACAATCCGATGCCACAAATGCTGATAGTAATCATTTTTCGGGGGCCAATCTTGTCTGCTAAGAAACCGCCCGGTAACTGTGAAATTCCGGAAGCCAGGCTAAAAGCAGTAATCACAAGACCGGTATGTGTGTTATCAAGGCCAAACTCTTTGGCAATAAACGGTAAGAGGGGCACTGGTAGAGCTGCTACTACATGATTACAAAAGTGAGCCAGAACGAAGCTGGGCCGAAACCCTGAAAATATTGAGTGCCAGTTAAGTTTCTTGATACGATTCTCCAATGACCAGTTACGGAAGCAGTCTAAGATATAATGAAAATATAATAACGCAAAATAAGTTAAAAATCCATAAATAATCAAAGTATTAAGGATAGAAAAGGAGCGCTAAATTCAAAGATATGCAAATAATTGCTAATAATATAACCACGAGGAATCCACGCATCGCCAGTATACTACGGGAGAGCATATCCGGCGGAAAAGATAGGGACATTATCAATTGTCCCGGTCTGAAGGATGTAGCTGAGTCGTGTTTAGCTGCCGGTGCGGACATTCTGGAAATTAATCTTCAACAGCGTGACGACAATCCTCAGACGATGGAATTTGCGGTTAAGGTAATACAGCAGTATACAGAATGTCAGTTATGCCTGAGCTCCAATTCCGCTGCCGCTCTGGAAGCCGGGTTAAAGGTTTGCCATCATATTCCCATAGTAAATTATATTGCCATTGAAACTGGCCGGCTTAGAGAGATTTTCCCCCTGGTAATCAAGTATAATACGGAAGTTATTTTTTTGGCGAGCGACCCCGTGGCCCCAGCGGATGCCAGACAAATGCTGGAAAAAGCTGCAGTGCTGATGGGTGCGGCTAACAGCTCAGGGATTACTAATGACCGGATTTTTCTTGACCCCGGCCTAATTCACGTAAACAAAGATCCCGGACAGCGGCATCTCGAAGAAGTATTCGATTTTCTACAGAATGTTCCGGAAACATTTGGTTCTCAAGTCAGGACTACCTGCTGGATCAGCAATAGTTCGGCCGGTGTCCCAGCCCGGCTTCGTCCGGTTATTGAAATACCTCTGCTGGCAATGCTTTCCGGCCAGGGACTTTCATCCGTGTTTCTGGATATTCTCCGACCTGAAAACAAAAGAGCAATCCATTTATTAAAAATATTTCGTAATGAAGAAGTCTATGCCGATGAAATTTTATCTTTATAGTACGGAAAGATAATGAATATTAAAGGACATCTGGAATATTTTGCAAACCGGGTCCCGGCCATTTGCAATCGCTAGCTATTACCGCAACTGGTACGATCAGAATGATGATGAGGTGGTTAGATATCTTGAAGCCCGGCGTTCCAAAAGCGCTGTTTATTCAATAATAGAGGCGGGTTACTTGCCCGCCTCTAATTATCTGCGCTACTTTTTAGAAGCTCTTTTTTTCCTGTCGGCTTTGACCGGTGTTTTCGGAATATTGAACGGCATAGCGCCTTCTCCATCCCGGCTGAGAGCTACATAGAACTTCAACTTATTAGCCATTTCCCTCAAATTCCGGTCCACTTTGTAGTTGATGGTTCCTTCCGGGTAACCGCCGCCTTCAGTTTTTCTCCCGGCTTCGATGCCTGTGAGGACTTCGATGCCTTCATCTATGGTACTGACCGCCCATATTCGAAATTGATTCTGTTTGACCGCTTCTACTACTTCATCGCGAAGCATAAGATGTTTCAAATTTTTTGCCGGCATCAGAATACCCTGATCACCGGTGAAGCCTTTAGCCCGACAGACCTCAAAGAATCCTTCGATTTTCTGGTTGATGCCTCCGATCGGCTGGATTTCGCCTTTCTGATTTACCGATCCGGTAACAGCAATGTTTTGTTTAATCGGGACATCTGCGATGCTGGAAAGCAAAGAATATAATTCTGTGGATGAGGCGCTGTCGCCCTCTACCCCTTCATAAGACTGCTCAAAGCAAAGAGAGGCTGACAGAGAAAGCGGATACTCCTGAGCATATTTCCAACCCATATACCCGCTCAAAATCATGACCCCCTTATCGTGGATTCTTCCGCTCATTTGGGACTCTCGTTCAATGTTAATGACTCCGCTTCTCCCCAGATATGTACGGCAAGTAATGCGGCTGGGCTTACCGAATGAAATATCTCCCAAACTATAAACACTTAGCCCGTTCACCTGGCCTACCACTGATCCTTCTGTATCGATCATAATAGTTCCGCGGGTAATCATTTCTCTAAGCTTCTCATCCGGTAAATTATGGCGGTAGCGCCGCTCTTCTACTGCTTTATCTACATGCCGGGCTTGAATAAATTTTGAATTATCCTGGCTAGCCCAATACGCAGATTCTTCAACGATTTCCTTTATCTGACCAAAGCGAGATGATAACTTTTCCTGATCGGAAACCATTCTTGAGGCGTAGTCAATAACTTTTGCAACGCCGGTACGATCAAAATGTTTGACTTCGCATTCTTCACAGCATCCGGCGAGAAAAGCCGCGTAGCCGACAATATTTTCTTTACTCCGGTTTACTTCATAATCGAAATCGGACTTGACCCGGAAGATCTCGAAGAAATCTTCATCGTAAGCGGCCAGCGTCTGGTACAGAGAAGGATCGCCGATAAGGATGATTTTGACATTTATAGGCATGGGTTGAGGTCGAAGCCCTTGCGGCACGAATAGCCCAAATTGCTCATATGGTTCTTCTATACTTACCTCGCGGTCTTTAATGGCCCGTTTTAGAGTAGGCCAGACTGCCGGGTTCACGATAACGTCCATGGCACTCAGAAGTAGATATCCTCCGTTAGCCTTCTGGAGAGCGCCTGGCTTCAGCATTGTGTGGTCGCTCAAATATCCGCCGAAGAGGAAACGCCTTTCAATTTTACCGAATAGATTTAAGTAGTTGGGGTTGGATTCGGTAATAACCGGAGGTCCCTTGGTTTCGCTGTTATCGACAAAAACATTCACCTGAAACGGAAGAAATGGATCACCGCGCATCGCCAATTGAGGGGACATGCCCAGCATAGCCTGCATTTGCTGCTGTTGATCGTTTGAGAGTTTAAAGATATTCAGGTTGGTTAAAGTATAATTTTTCAGATCCGCCAGGTATTTAAGAATGTTGGGACTGTCTTTATAGTCCTTGTTCATATCCTCAAAAAGCCTGGAGACTGTATATTCAGCGACCGCTTTGTCCGTGTTCTGAATCTTCTCGGCAATTTGCCTTTCTGTATCCCGGGCTTGATCAAATGCATCCTGAAGCTTTTCCAGAAGCGCAGTCCTTCTGGTTTCTATTTGCTTTCGGGTATTTTCGTCTAATGACACGTAGACTTCTTCAGGCATGGGTTTACCCTCTACCAGAGGTACAATCGCCGGCCCCATAGGCGTCATTTGCAGCATAAAACCGGCTTTTCGGGCTTCTTGTGAAATATCCTCAAACAACTTTTGCTGCTTGGATTGTCCTTCCTGGATAGTGCTTTTAGTATGAGATTTATACTCTTCACTGGAAAAGGCCTTGGTTAATTCATCTTTAAGCTGGGTCAACAACCTGGTCATCTGGTCTTTAAACACTTTGCCTTTACCCTGAGGCAAATTAGTGATTTGTGGTCTATCCGTATCCGAAAAATTATAGAGACAGCACCAGTCGTCAGGATTGTAAGATCCCTCCGCCTGCCGTTTTTCAACCATCTTATTAACGTATGTCTTAACGATCGAAGTTTTCCCGGTACCGGAAAGTCCAGCCACATAAATGTTATAGCCCCTGTTTTTCATAGAAAGGCCAAACTCAATGCCGCGAATAGCCCTATCCTGACCGATAAATTCTCGTAACGGTGCCAGGTCTTTGGTACATTCAAAATCAAATATCTTGGGGTCGCATTCCACCTTTAGCTGTTCTACCGGAACCTCGTATTTTCTCAGGTCCATATTCTTCCTCCTGTTTTTAAATGTTAGCAGTTTACATAATAATTTGATATAAGGAAATAATCTTTAATCTATTATTTGGTCCCAGATGATAGGGTTCTTTTTAAATTATATATTAATTCAAGTCTTATGAAGAGGTAAATGGGCGTGGAGAGGAACAAATCCAGAACATGAAATCATCTCTTCTCTTCAGCAGAAAGACAGAAAGCTTGATTGAAACATGAATTTACCATTATACTCAATGATAAGCATCTGTCGTTTTTAAATTAGATCAACCAGTGGTCGATACAGGAGGTTAGATTTCGTGGTTAGATACGGGATGGTTATAGATATTGATAAATGTAACGGATGTTATAACTGTTTTCTTGCCTGTAAGGATGAATATTGCGGAAACGATTATTTACCTTACTCCGTATCTCAGCCCATGACTGGGCACTACTGGATGAAGATTGCTGAGAAGGAAAGAGGGAAATTTCCCAGGGTGAAAGTATCCTATACCGCCATTCCCTGTATGCATTGCGATAATGCCACCTGTATTAAAGCAGCCCAGGATCAGGCTATCTATAAGAGGGAAGATGGTATCGTGATCATCGATCCCATCAAAGCAGAAGGGAAAAAGGAACTTATCTCAAGTTGTCCTTACCGAGTAATCTACTGGAATGAAGAAAAGAAAGTTCCCCAGAAATGTACGTTTTGCGCTCACCTGATCGACGAGGGATGGAAAGAGCCCAGATGTGTAGAAGCCTGTCCGACAGGAGCGCTTATATTTGGCGATCTGAATGATCCAGAGAGTGAGGTCTCAAAAGCAATGGCGTCAGGTAAGACAGAATCTTTAAATCCGGAATACAGACTTAATGAGAAAATTCGTTATATCGGATTACCCAAAACATTTATTGCAGGATCTATAGTATATGGAGATCGTGATGAATGCGCTGAAGGGGTTAAGGTTACACTGGAAGGCGAAGGGGAGAAAAAGACGAGTCTGACCAATAATTATGGAGATTTTGAATTTGAAGGTTTGCCTGGCGGCAAAGTTTATACCGTGAAGGTAGAATCTCCGGGATATAAAAAGCAAAGGTTTGAAGTAGAGACAAAAACAGATATTTATCTTGGAGATATTTTCCTGACCAGATCTGTTAAAAGTAAAAGCGCCCCTTGCAAATAGCCGAAAAATGACAATTTCAATAAAACGAGTTAATACAATTGACTTGACATATGCATAATGCTATGATAATGGAAGGTGTCCAGGGAACACTAATTTAATTGAATAATATGTCAGCATTAACTGAACTATACCATGATGTAACCGTATGTAAACGGTGCGATCTGTATAAATTTGCCACCAGGGCTGTGCCCGGAGAAGGTCCGGAAAACTCTGAAATTATGTTCATCGGGGAGGGGCCTGGCTATAATGAAGATCAGCAGGGCCGCCCGTTTGTCGGGGCTGCGGGGAAATTCCTGGATCAACTCTTTGCCTCCATTGGTATAAAACGAGAACAAGTCTATATTACCAACGTCGTTAAACATCGCCCGCCGAATAATCGTGAACCTTTGCCGGCTGAAATTTCAGCTTGCAGCGTCTGGCTAAACCACCAATTGGAGTTGATTCACCCCAAAATGATAGTCACTCTCGGCCGTCATTCAATGGCCAAATTTTTCTCCAATAAGAGTATTAGCAAGATTCATGGTACAGCCGAAGTTCGTGATGGAATTATTTATTTTGCTATGTATCATCCCGCCGCTGCGTTACACCAGCAGAACCTCCGCTACGAAATTGAACAAGATATGTTGAAAATACCTGTACTATTACAACAATTCAATGAAGTTCCTAAGGATAAAATAAACGATAAGCCACAACAATTAAGTATGTTTTAGGTGAATATGTCAAAGTCAAAGTTAAGAATCATTCCACTCGGTGGGCTAAGCGAAATCGGTAAGAACATGATGGTTATCGAGTATGAGAACGATATCATTATAATAGACGCCGGATTAATGTTCCCAGGAGAAGATATGTTGGGAATTGATATCGTAATTCCCGATATTACCTATTTAATTGAAAGAAAAGACAAAATCCGGGGTATCATTATAACACATGGTCATGAAGACCATACGGGTGCACTCCCTTACATTTTAAATCAGATTGGCCATAACATCCCGATATATGCGACCAAACTAACTCAGGGTTTGATTTCTGTCAAGCTAAAAGAAGGTAAAATTGTTGCCGGTTCAAGACAAAAAACGATTACATCGGGTGTGCAGGTCCAACTGGGGAAATTTAAATTTGAGTTTTTTAATGTCTGTCACAGCATTCCGGATTCCGTTGGAGTTATTATTTATACTCCGGTCGGTATCATTGTTCACACCGGGGACTTCAAGCTGGACTACACTCCGGTGGATAACCGCCCTACGGATCTTTCCCGTTTATCTCAGCTTGGCGCCCAGGGTGTATTACTACTACTTTCAGATTCAACCTATGCTGAGTTACCCGGCTATACACCTTCGGAGAGGGTAGTTGGAGAAACGCTCGACCGTATCATGTCAAATGCTGCTGGAAGAGTAATCGTGACCACTTTCTCCTCTTTAATAGCTCGTATCCAGCAGGTCTTCGATTCGGCAGCCAAATATGAAAGAAAAGTCTTCATTGTCGGTCGCAGCATGAACGATACCGTAAAAATGTCAATGGAATTGGGGTACTTGAATGCTCCGAACGGTGTTTTGGGTCGATTAGAAGAATCGCGTGGTTTGCCGCATAACAAAGTAGTTTTTATTACTACCGGAAGCCAGGGTGAGCCGACCTCTGCTCTTGTCAGGATGGCAAATCAGGATCACAGCCAGGTGCATGTCCAGCGTGGAGATACCGTAATATTATCAGCAACTCCGATCCCCGGAAATGAAGCCCTGGTAAACAGGACTCTGGATGTCCTTTTTAAGAGAGGTGCTCATGTGCTCTATGACAAACTGGCCCAGGTACACGTTCATGGACACGCCAGTCAAGAAGAGCTGAAATTGATTCTGAATTTGGTCAAGCCCAAATATTTTATGCCGGTTCATGGTGAATACCGCCATTTGAGTCTGCATGCCAGATTAGCTGAGTCAGTCGGTATTCCCAGACCAAATACTTTTGTCATGGAGGATGGGGATATTTTAGAGCTTACGGCTCAAAACGCAAGAATTGCCGGACAGATTACTGCCGGGCATGTTTACGTGGACGGTTTGAGCGTGGGTGACGTAGGCAACGTGGTTTTACATGATAGAAGAATGCTCTCCAGGGATGGCATCGCCGTAGTAGTTATCGCTGTCAACCAGGAGACCGGCCATCTGGTGGGTAGGCCCGATGTTGTTTCCCGGGGCTTCGTGGACATTAAAGAAGCAAGGGAAATGATCGAATTGAGTCGCGACCGTCTCACCCAGTCTTTAAACCATCAAACTCAACTCACAGATTGGGGTTATATATCGACAACAGTCAAAGACACCCTCAGTGGATTTTTCTATGAGAAAACTCGCCGTCGCCCAATTATAATACCCGTGCTAGTGAAGGTTTAAAAACTGCAAAACAAGGCGGTTGAATTCTTTTGGGCACTCCCTTTGCGGAGCATGGCCGCACGTTGGAAAGATAGCAAGTTGACAACCCGGGATGCTGCTATGAGCATATTCTGCCAGAGATACGGGAAGATAGATATCTTTCTTTCCCCATACAACCAATACGGGACACGTTATTTGATGAAGCAGTTCAAGGACCATCCAATCTTCGATGGGTTCGGTTAAATACCTCGGCCCTCTTTTCTTACCCTGCAATTTATCCGTAACTTTAAATAATGAAAGAAGAAGGCGTATTCTTTGGCTTAATTCCCCGAGTCCGGCTGAATCGACAATAACCAATTTACGAACCGATTCGGGATTACTGGCACAAAAGTTTATACCGATCATCGCTCCCATCGAATGCCCAATAAAATATGCCTCGCGAATTCTCAGGTTTTCCATAAATTTCTTTAAGAAAGAAACGCTCCAGGATGGGGAGACTGAGGTGGTGGGGGCCTGACTTAAACCGAAGCCTGGCAGGTCCATGGCATAAACTCTACAGAGACGAGCAATTTCAGAAATGTTTTCTTTCCATTCATGCCAGTCGTTTCCCCCGCCGTGGAGCAAGATTACAGGAAAACCTTCTCCAAGGCATTTGAAATGGATGTTTAACCCGGCTACCTCTATCCAATAACTAGGAAATTCTACATCGCTCATCGATTTGTAACTTATTTTCTTATAATTATATAATTTAACGAAGAATTCAGTTACTGGTGAAACTAAATCGCGTTTGACAAATCAAGCAAGTAATTGTATACCTGTGTTCTCTATGTACTTAGAGTCCATATGTAATGAAGAGTAAAAGAAAAGGATTTTGTGTGAGCACAGATAAGGTTTTAACGGTGGAGGAAAACTTACGACGTTTAGTGGCTAAGGCTACCAAAAACAATGAAATTCGTTTAACCGGTGCAACTACATTCCAGAAATTGGGGTTAGATTCGCTACAAACGGTGCATATACTGGTAGCCCTGGAAGACATTTACGGGATCGATCTGGTAGATGAGGAAATGAGAAGCATTAAAGACATAGGCGGATTTATCGATTACGTAAAAAAGAAAGTAGATGGGAAAAAGAAAAATGCTAAGTCTATGGAACTGCACGAGCAGTCTAACAATATTTAATAAACAGATAAGGTATGCGGTTTGCTAGCGTTTAAAGTGGGATGGTTGAAATGAAAGGACCGGAAACACCGGCTAACGGGCTTCATAAACGACGTAAACAAGAACACTTAAGAATATCCTTAAATGAGCCGGTAGAATTTGCAGGCCTGACATCGGGTTTTGAAAAATATGAGTTTATTCACCAGGCTCTTCCCGATGTTAATCTTGCAGACATTGATATATCAATTTTCCTTTTTGGAAAGAGTTTGGCTGCCCCCATCATTATTTCTTCGATGGTCGGCGGAATTGATGAAGCTACCAAAATTAATCGTAATCTGGCTCGGGCTGCCCAGAACCTTGGGCTGGCAATGGGAGTGGGTTCCCAACGAATATTAATCGATACTCCAGCCTTGAAATCCACATATCAGGTCCGCGATCTGGCTCCGGATATTTTACTTTTTGCTAACCTCGGCGCGATACAGTTAAACTACGGTTTCACCGTCAAAGAATGTCTTAGAATTGTTGAAATGATCGGTGCAGATGCCTTGTATTTGCACCTGAACCCTCTACAGGAAGCGCTGCAAATTGAAGGGAATACGGATTTTTCAGGGCTCTGGGAGAAAATTCGTAATGTCTGCAAAGAAATGCCTGTTCCGGTAATAGTTAAGGAAGTTGGCGGAGGCATTTCTGAGAAGGTGGCTGTCAAGCTGGCTCAAGCAGGGGCTTCAGGCATAGATGTAGCCGGAGCCGGGGGTACCTGCTGGAGCGAAATTGAGAGAAAACGGATTTCAAGCAACTTAAAAAGTAATATCGCTGGTGAGTTTGCATCCTGGGGTATTCCTACTGCAGAGTCAGTTATAACGGCAAAAAAAGGGGCCCCCGATCTGCCGGTGATTGCCAGCGGCGGCATCAGATCGGGCCTTGACATTGCCAAAGCAATCGCCATCGGAGCAGACGCTGCGGGGATTGCCATGCCCTTGCTAAAAGCGGCTACCATTTCAGAAAGAGAAGTTGAGGATACACTTCAAGGTTACATAGAAGTCCTTAAAATTACGATGTTTTGCACGGGTGCAGCTAATATTAACCAGCTCCAAAATTCGGTATCTTTAAGAAAACGTGATGGAAAGGTCGTTTTTTAAGCAATAAAGATGAAATAGCAAGTTCATGAAATAG
>DEUU01000131.1:0-11124 GCA_002362735.1 Dehalococcoidia bacterium UBA3254 | reverse complement strand
ATGAAATAGCAAGTTCATGAAATAGAAAGTTCATGAGATAGAAGTTTCGATTGTAAATGGGAGCCAAATGGAAATTGTCCGCCGCAAAGTAATCGTGATAACCGATAGCATCGCGAGTATTCCTTGGCAAATGAAGGTGCAATATAACATCAAGGTTGTACCGATTAATATTCATTTAACGGTCAAACATATCGCGACGGAGTGGACCTGACAGTCCAGGAAGCTTACAGTATTCTAGAAAAAGACCCGGAACATTTTATTTCATCTCTCGCATCTATCGGTGAATATTTAGAGGTCTTTAAAGACGAGGTCACTAAAGTAGATGGAATTCTGGTGATCACTCTATCCACCAAACTGAGTACTTTGTACAATGTGGCTAATTTGGCCAGGGAACAAGCCAAAGAACAATTTCCGGACTTCCAGATAGAGCTTTTAGACTGAGGAACAGCGACGGTTGGGGAAGGTCTGGTGGTGACTGCGGCGGCTCGAGCAGCGAGCGAGGGAAAGAGTCTGGCAGAAGTGGCTGTAGCTGCAAAAAAAGTCAGAGAACGGGTTAAAGTAGATGGTATTTTGAATACGATCCGATATGTCTACCGGACCGGACGAATTCCTGAAATACCTGCACGGTTAGGATCGTTATTGAACATCAAACCTGTTTTTAAAATTTCCGGGAGTGCGGTTCACATAGCTGGCGTCGCCAGAGATCGTGAAAAAGGCCTTGATAAAATTCTCGACCAGATGAAAAAGACTCTGGGAAATCGTCAGATTCACGTCGCAATTGCTCACGCAGATTCTTCGGAATCAGGGGAGAAGTTGGAAGAGAAAATATAATCTGAATTTAACTGTATTGAAAGCTGGTTAACCGATTTTTCTCTCGTGATGGCTTACGCTACAGGAGCTGGAGTACTGGTAATCGCCTATTATGTGGATGATTAAAAGATTTTGATTTATTTTTTTGTTGACAGAGCATTATGAATATTCTAGTATGTATTCACCGGTATCGTTAACTCACGGTTTACATTATCAGGTTGCAACTTAAATTAATAAGATGCACGGAAAAATCAGCTATGATAATAAGTGTATCTGAAAAAATAAAGATTAATAAGATAAAACGTGATGTCGATTGGAAGAATTGTCCGTTTTATGCTGTAGCATGTTGTAAAGCCTGGTAACCCGCTTAACCCTGATCATTCATCTCTGTTTTTGAGATGAAGAACTGTTTGAACTATCCTGAATTCGATCATTTTCGGCAGCACTTCTTAAACCAGTCTATATTTCATTATCCTTACTTGGCTTGCTTGGATCAAGGATTAAAATATGTGGGATAAGAATAATCTATCTGACCTGGTGCATGATAAGCTAAAAGATTATCTTTTTATCGTGGTGTCCAACCGCGAGCCTTATATTCATACGTTTTCCGGATCAGAAATTAAGTGTATGATACCTGCCAGTGGTTTAACAGTGGCGCTTGATCCTGTGATGCAGGCCTGTGGTGGGACATGGATCGCCCATGGTAGTGGGGACGCGGATAAAGAGGTGGTAAACTCTGAGAATAAAGTAAACGTTCCGCCAGAAAATCCTATGTATTCTCTTAAGAGGGTCTGGCTATCCAGAGAAGAGGAGGACGGTTACTATTATGGATTCGCCAACGAAGCCCTCTGGCCTCTATGCCATATCGTCTACAATCGCCCGATTTTCCGGGAAAATGATTGGAATACATATAAAAAAGTAAATCAACTTTTCGCCAACAGCGTTCTGGAGGAGGTTGGGGATAGAAAGGCTTTTGTGTTCATTCAGGACTACCAGCTGGCCCTTCTAGCGAAAATGATCAAAGATCAAAATGACAAAATAATCACGGCTCAATTCTGGCATATTCCGTGGCCAAATCCTGAGGCTTTTCGCATCTGTCCCTGGCAGGATGAGATATTAAAAGGACTGCTGAGTAATGATTTGCTGGGTTTTCACATTCGATATCATTGCAATAATTTCATGGATACTGTAGCCCGAGCGCTGGAAGCCAGAATTGATAATGAAAGATACGATGTTACATATAACGGTCATCATACTGTTATTCAGCCATTTCCCATTAGCGTAGATTTTGATGAATTCTCTCATGGTGCCGAAAGTGAAGCGGTAGTGCAGGAAATTAACCGGATCAAGGGTAAAATTGGCTTAAGAGATGAGATTATCGGTGTCGGGATTGAGAGGTTTGATTATACTAAAGGTATCCCGGACAGGTTCAGGGCGATTGACCGGTTCTTTGAGAACAATCCCCAATACCTGAAAAAAGTCGTCTTTATTCAGGCCGGAGTACCCAGCCGGACTCATATAGAAGCTTATAAGACGCTTAACAACAGTATTGATAATCTGGTGGATAAAATCAACTGGAAGTATGCTGCAGATTGGTGGAAACCGATTATTCTCTGGCGAGAAAATCTGCCCCAATTGACTCTTCTGGCTTTAAGGAGGATGGCGGATTTTTGTATTGTTAGCTCTTTGCATGACGGAATGAACCTGGTGGCTAAGGAATATGTGGCCAGCCGATTCGATGAAAGCGGAGTACTGATATTGAGTCCATTCACCGGATCGGCGCGAGAGTTAACCGATGCTTTACTGGTAAATCCTTTTGCGACAGACCATTTTGCCGATGCTATTAAAACAGCGATCGAAATGCCGGAAAATGAAAAACAAAGGCGCATGCGAAAGATGCGGAAGATAGTCCAGGAAAATAATATTTACAAATGGGCAGGAGATATTATCTCGGATCTGGTGAAATTTGAGTTTGGAGGCTAAGCTTGGAACATCTTCTTTCAGTTTGGCCGACAATTATCGAAAAAATTCAAAATGCCAGGCAGGTCTTATTCCTGAGCGATTTTGATGGTACCCTGACACCGATTGTAGAAAAACCCGAACTAGCTGATTTATCGGAGCCTACTCGTAGTCTGCTTCGGGAATTGACCTCCCAGCGGCATTTTTCTGTGGGTATCATCAGCGGCCGTGCTTTAGTGGACCTAAAAGAAAAAGTCAATATTAAAGGTATAGTGTATGCCGGAAATCATGGCTTCGAAATCGAAGGCCCGGGGTTGAAATTCGTCAACCCTATTGTAGATGAAATGAAGCCTTTTTTCCGGGTCATTCGCCAGGTATTGTTCATGACTGCAGGAACCATAAAAGGAGTGCTGGTGGAAGATAAAGGGATTACCTTGAGTGTTCACTATCGCCAGGTGGATGAGGAAAAAGCTGAATATGTCCAAAATTTAGTTGAACGGGCAATAAGTGGTCCAGCTTCCCGCGGAATGTTTAGGATGACCTCTGGAAAGAAAGTCTATGAGGTAAGGCCAAAGGTGAACTGGGATAAAGGCAAAGCTATCCGCCTATTGATGAAAAAATATGGAAGAGGGGGATGGAATAGCGGTTTGTTGCCATTTTATGTGGGGGATGATATAACTGATGAAGATGGATTCCAGATGATTGAAAAGTACGGCAACGGAGTCACAATTCATGTGGGCGAACAATATAAGAGTTCCTCGGCTCGGTATTTTTTGAAATCCCCGGATGAAGTCCGTATTTTTCTGGGGAGGCTTCTGGATTTTAAGAAAAGAGGTCATTTATGCGAGCAATATTCGACAACATCGTCGCCAACTGGACCGCAATTACCATCCCTGTAGCAGTTTTTATTGTCAGTATAATTGCTCTATTCTGGCTTCGGAAATTAGCCCTTGACCGGTTGACGAACTGGTCCAAAAGGATTAACTGGTCGGTAGGCAACACCCTCATTCCATCTTTGAAAGGCACTCTGTCATTACTGTGTTTAATATTGAGCATCTATTTAGCTGTCGCTGTCGCTAATATCCACTCAAGCTGGAAGACCCCCATAAGCAATGGTCTATGGTCTCTGTTTGTGGCAGCAATCACTCTCACGCTACTTAATCTTGCAGGTCAGGCAACAATCTTTTATGGTAGGAAATTTAAGATACCGAAGCGGGCTATTACCATAATGCATAACGTGGTTCGATTTTTAATCCTGATAGTCGCTCTGCTGGTAGTTCTGGCAATCTGGGGAATTCCAACGAGTCCGGTCCTGCTGCTGATAGCGGTAATCGTTCTGATTGGCATCATAGCCTTCAGAGATGCGGCTCCTAACCTGTTCTCGAGTTTTCAGATAGCGGCTACCCAGGAACTAAAAATCGGTGATTATATCAAGCTAGATACAGGTGAAGAAGGTTATGTAACTGAGATAAGCTGGAATAATACTCGCCTCGAGGCGCTGGATGAAAGTATCATTCTCATCCCCAACAGTTTTCTAGTGAAGCATAAGGTGGTAAATTACGGGCATCCTTTGAAAAAAGCCAAAGAACCGTTTTATTTTAACACTCAAACCCATATGGCGGAATTAACAGGTATGAAGGTTAAAAACCTCTATGAGTTGATGGAAACGGTAAAAAAAGTTCCTGATTCTGTAATCTACTACCATACACATCATTTTTTGGAGGAACATCAGTATTTGATACCCGAATTATCAAATGATTTCTCACGTTGGGTAAGAGATGCCCTGGATAATGATGTGCTGGCTGAAAGACTGGCTAACCTGAACATCTTTGAATTGAAGAGTTTGGACTTTTTCAGGGACAAGCTCGTGAAGTTAATCGAAGAGTATGTGACTCGGGATCACTACGAGCGAGAGGCTGTGACCGGAAGAGAATTTTATTTTATGAAATCAGTCAGCGTAATGTTGCCCACAGCATATGTAGCCCACGATTTACGGGAATTCGTGGAAGCCTTGCGTAAGATCAGTCCTGCATCCCTTTATTTCCATGTATTTGAATCACGGCTGCGCCTTGGTCAGGAATCAAATGATTTTGCAGTCTGGTTAGAAAAAAGCATGGGGGAGCCTGAACTCAGTCAAGAAATCGCCAGGATCGACCCATATACTTTAACTTTGGAGGGACTAAGATCGTCACTAGTGCAGATAATCGAAAAACATATCAAGTAAAACTTACCGACTATGAACCAATAGTGGGGAAAAGCGCTCTAGAGGAGCTACAGCTTTTGGCCGCCAATCTGAAGGGAAAAGTGATTCAGAATATTAACTCAACATTTAACGGTGGTGGAGTGGCTGAGATCCTGAACCGCATGGTTCCGCTATTACAGCAGCTGGGAGTGGATGCTCGCTGGAATATTATTCAAGGGAATGACCCGTTTTTTCAGGTAACCAAAAAATTCCATAATGCCTTACACGGCAGAAAACAGGAATTTTCTCAAGCTGATTTTGATCTTTTTAACGAAGTTACACGTAAAAATCTTGAATCAATAGACCTGTGTGGAGACATATTATTTATTCATGATCCTCAACCGGCTGGTCTCATCCAGAAGAAACCAGAGATTGGTAGAAAATGGATTTGGAGATGCCACATCGATATCTCTCAGCCTGACCTGGAAGTCTGGAATTTTTTACAGCCATTTGTGAACCAGTATGATGCAGCTGTATTTTCGGCGCCAGCTTTCTCCAGAGAACTGCCAATCCGCCAGTTTTTAATATCCCCATCGATAGACCCTTTAAGTAATAAGAACAAGGATTTATCTAAAGAGACTATCGACGCTGTTTTTGAAAAATATGGTATTCCGCGGGACAAACCCATAATCACTCAGGTTTCTCGCTTTGATTATCTGAAGGATCCGGTCGGCGTTATTGAGGCTTTTGAACTCGTGCGGAAGAGCATTGACTGCCGTCTGGTTTTTGCCGGAGGGACTGCTAGCGATGATCCGGAGTCAGATAAAGTGCTGGATGAAGTTAAAAACAAGGCGGGAAACAATCGCGATATTCATATTCTTCTGGTACCCCCGAACAGCGATCTTGAGATAAACGCTTTACAACGTGGTTCAACCATAATTCTTCAGAAATCTCTAGGCGAAGGATTTGGTTTGACGGTTAGTGAAGCACTCTGGAAGGCGAAGCCTGTCGTAGCCTCGGCTGTTGGCGGGATAACACTGCAGGTTAAAGACAAATTAACTGGTCTGCTAGTACACGGTATTGAAGGCACAGCCTATGCTTTAAGACAACTTCTTAGCAACCCGGAATATGGAAAGTGGCTGGGTAATAATGGCAGAGAGCATGTCAAGTATAATTATCTGATAACCAGGCATTTGAAAGACTACCTGATGCTGTTTCTCACTCTGGATCACAAGGAAAGCGTGATAAACATGCTGAATATGAGAACGAGAAATACCTGATTCGGTAAATATGGTTTTTGTGCCCTCAGCTGTGGTTAAGGTTGGATTTTAGACTGTTTTCCATTATGGTTTTTTGTATTGTTTGCCGCGAGAGGCTCGGTCTTATCCAGCAACTCGTCTATATCGGAATTATTTCCAGCAATAATCAGAATATCGATATGACTGACAACCTCCTCCAGGCTGGGATTAACAATTCCTTCTTTCCCACGCTGTATCATAAGGACAACCGCCCCGTTCTTATCCGGGGAACTGAAACCAATGTCCGCTAAGGTCTTGCCAACGAAAAAAGGAGTTGCTTTGACTTTAACGATGCCGGAGCTGCTACTTAGTGGAATAAAATCGTCTACTCCTTGCATGGTCAGTACCGGGCCTACCCGGATAGCGGTGTCTCTTTCAGGGAAGAGTATTTTATGGGCTCCAATATTTTCCAGTATCTCTCCATGCAACTGGTTATCCGCCCGTGCCACGATATAATGGACACCGAGTTTCTTGAGTAAAATAGTGATCATAACGCTATCCTGAATCGAAGCTCCAACGGTTACTATGGCAACATCGAAGCGACCAATGCCAAGTTTTCTCAGGGCAGCTTCTTTGGTAGCGTCAGCCTGGACGGCGTGAGTTACATAAGGCCCTATCCCTTCAATTAAATCAGCAGACTTATCAATGGCCAGTACTTCGTAACCAGCATCATGCAGAATGACGGCCATGCTCGTACCAAATCTACCCAGACCAATTACAGCCACTTCTTTGCTCATCTTATTCTCCTAACCCAATCTTATTGGTTCATGAGGATATCCCAGTTCCGTGACCTGCTGACGCTTGACTAAAAATGCCATTAATGCCAGGGGACCAAGACGCCCAATAAACATAGATATGATGATGACAAATTTACCTGCAAAAGATAAATCAGGTGTGATCCCGGTGCTCAGGCCGACCGTACTTAGAGCCGAAAAAACCTCGAAAAGGATTTTTTCAAAGGAAAATGTCTCCGTTAAGGAAAGAAATAGAACGACGATGGCAGCGAAACTTAAATATACCACAAATAAAGCGATTGTTCGATGAATAATCTGGTCAGAAATCAACCGTCCAAAAGCTTCGCTATTGCTTCTTCCTTTTATGATACTAAGGACAGTAATCCAGAGAACACCCAGGCTATTAACCTTTACTCCACCTGCCGTAGAACCGGCGGCACCCCCGATGAACATCAGGAACATTGTAAAAAATAAAGATATTTGTCTGAGATTTCCGATATCAATTGTGGAGAATCCGGCGGTACGGGGAGTAACGGATTGAAAGAAACCGACCAGGATTTTTTGGGGAAGAGGCATTAATCCCAGAGTAGCTGTGTTTGAAGATTCCACAGCCAGATAGAAGATTATTCCGATTAGTAATAATGCTGCTGAGGTGACCAGTACGGTTTTGCTATCCAGTGAAAGCCTGTGGAAACGTTTATTTCTAATCAGGTCTGCAAATACAGCATAACCGGTACTTCCGATAATCACCAATATTGAAGTTATGATTAAAATGATACCATCATTTTGGTAATTGGTCAGGATATCCATTCCGCAGTTGTTAAAAGCAGAAACGGAGTGAAATACTGCGGTCCACAGAGAAATACCCTGCAAGCTGATTGAAGACCATCGGAAATAAATAATTACGGTGCCGATGAATTCTATGATCAAGGAATAAAGAGCGATTCTAATTACCAGAGATGTGACGCTGCCAAGCTGGTCTGATCCCATAGCCTCACTCACCGCCAGTCTTTCTTTGAGCCCAAATCTCCGATTAATTGCCAGCAATAGAAGGGTGGCTCCCATAATAAAACCAAGACCGCCGATTTGAAATAGAGCCAGAAGCACAGCCTGACCGAACGTACTCCAATATGTCCCTGTATCTACAACCACCAGGCCGGTAACACAGACTGCCGACACCGAAGTAAACAAAGCATTAAGGGGTGAAGTAATCTGTCCGGAGGAGCTGGATACCGGCAAGATAAGTAGAATCATTCCCAGAATTATTAACGCTCCGAAACCATATATCAGAAGTAATGTCGATGACAGCGGGTTAGTTGGCCTGGTAATGGCGAAAGGAATCCTCTTAACCGCTTTTGGAAGCCGAAATATTAAACGATCTTCTTTGGTTGTACCCTGAGTACTTATGAAACATCTCCTGATTAATGGATTGTATTATCGGAAGGGTGATTTTCTCGTTTCGTTATTTTGTGAACGTTAATTTACCGATGTAGGTCAATTATAATGCGGCTCAACGCGCGTTGCAATGTTTCAATAGTCATTCTCTCGCAAAAGTTTATCTGATCTTTCCCTTGTTGAAAAATTTGCCGATATTCCGCTTGGTTTAGGTTATTACAAAGCGATAAGCCTTCTGCCTTTTGTTATATAATTAAAAAATATAAAAAAGTATTCAGGAGAAAAGCGGATATGAAAATAACACGAATTTACGCCGGACCTGATGGAGATTCTCATTTTGAAGATGTTGAGATCCCCTTGAAAGAAAAAGAGAAAGCTGATTGGCGTTCAGCCTTCGTGGAAACCTCAGGGATTATTTTCCGCGAAACTACCGCTGCTTATGATCTCGATTTTCATAATGCTCCCCAGCGTCAATACGTCATTACGTTGAAGGGGCAGGTAGATATTACAGCCAGTGACGGAACCAAACGGAGATTTGGTCCTGGCGATATCATGCTGGCGGAAGATACCACGGGCAAGGGACACATCAGTCGGTCAGTAAATAACCAACCCCGGGAATGTATTTTTGTTGTCTTATGATCATTAGTGAAATTCACGCAAAAGGAATATTATCAAAGTCCAAGGTTTATGACTACGTAGTCAATCCATATGGGGGTTGTCAGCATGCCTGTAGTTATTGTTATGCCAGGTTTATGAAGAGATTTACAGGACATCAAGAACCGTGGGGCGAGTATGTCGATGTAAAAATTAATGCTCCTGAGCTTTTAGCTAAAGAGATAACCAGGAAGAAACCAGGACAGGTTTGGGTAAGCGGGGTTTGCGATCCTTATCAACCTGTTGAGGCAAAGTACGGGCTGACACGGAGATGCCTCGATATTTTGATTCATTATGATTGGCCGATCACAATTCAAACCAGATCCCCCCTGGTTTTACGAGATCTGGATCTGATCAAAAAGGGAAAAGACATTGTGGTCGGGATGTCTATAACCACTGCTGATGAGAATATTAGAAAAATCTTCGAACCTCATGCTCCGTCAATTAAGCAGAGAATCCAAGCTCTAGACGAGTTACATCGAGCTGGCATACGTACCTTCGCCATGATCGCCCCGCTGTTGCCGGGTGCAGAAGGTCTGGTGTCTTTATTAATAAATAAAGTAAATTACATTATGGTTGACAGGCTCAATTACCGATATGCCGATTGGGTTTATAAGAAGTATAATCTGACTGATAAACTGAAACCGAAGTTCTTTTACCAGATCAGTGAGATGATAGAGTCCGAGTGCAAAGGACAGGGAATAGATTGCCGGTTGATATTTTAGCCTTCTTTAATTATACTTTTGGGTCGCTAAAATAGATGAACCCGGTTCCTTAAAAAACCGGGTTCATCCAGAGGACAAAATGAGAAAACCTGCCGGCGCTTTCCACTGCACCGACAATTATCAATCTACTCATTAAGTTTACTTAATTCAAGGGTGAAAAGCATCATTAACCTCCAATAAAGGCATAAAAGATTACTGATCTTATTATAAATTCGTTTTTGTCAGCATAGATAGACCAGTTTTTGATGAAGATATTGATTCTTCCATTGTAAATATCGGAGGAAGATGGTAATATGGTACAAGAATTATGAGCATATGTTCATAATAAAACTTCATTAAAATACATAAAAAACTATCGAGAATTCAGTTATTAAATAACCTCGTGGTTTATAAAACAGCATAAGAAGGACAAATACTTAGATAAATAATATGTCGGTACAAAAATATCATTGCGGAAAGTGTGATGAATCATTTGAAATATTTGAACCATACATGAAAAGTGAGGTTCATTGTCCGGGGTGTGGGAGCCAGGAGGTCTCAGAATGGAATGTTTGTATGCTCACAATCGGGCCTCCTCCATGGGAATTCAGGTGCCAGAACTGTCAAACCCTTTTCCAGAAGAAATCTCCGCGTGGTCCACGCGAAGCTGAGATGGTAAGATGTCCAATTTGTGGGAGCAAAAATATCAAATGGCAGGAAAATGTGACTCAAACTTGCGCTACAGGGGGCTGATAGCTACTGGAAAGAGGCCGTGAGCCTTCTAGAGAACATATAAAATGGATAGATGGTATCCTTTTGGAGGAAATTTCTTAATGCTATACAAATTTAGAGATAAAGAACCGGTAATTGGAAAAGGGACCTATGTAAGCGATCAGGCGGTATTAATCGGAGATGTCAAAATTGGTAATAATTGTTATATAGGTCACGGATCAATTTTAAGAGGAGATTACGGAACTATTGAAATTGGATCGGGAACTGCGGTTGAAGAGGGAGTAGTTATACACGCTCCGCCTGAAGATTTATGCAGGATAGGGGAAAAAGTAACTCTTGGACACGGGGCAATAATCCATTCCAGTGAAATTGGCGACACATCTATAATTGGTATGGGTGCAATAATCAGCATTTTTGCCAAAGTAGGGAAAGAGACCATCATTGCTGAAGGATCAGTGGTTAAAATGAGGCAAATTATTCCTTCAGAAATCGTTGCCGGGGGTAATCCGGCCAGAATATTAAGGAAAGTAACGGCAGAAGATAAAAAGTTTTGGAATGAGGCGAAGCAGGTATATATAGATTTAGCCCTGGAATACCTTACTAACGGAATGAAAAAGATAGACTTAAAATTGGAGAATTTAAAAAAATGAAAATAG
>DEUU01000423.1 GCA_002362735.1 Dehalococcoidia bacterium UBA3254 | reverse complement strand
GCATCGAGAAAGCTACTAAAGCTATCATCGAACAGCTCAAGAAGCAGTCTACTGAGGTTAAAGGCAAAGAGCAGATTGCCCAGGTCGGTACCATTACCGCCAAGGACAAGGAGATTGGTACCCTGATTGCCGATGTCATGGAGAAAGTGGGCAAAGATGGTGTCATCACAGTTGAGGAGTCCAAGGGTACTCAATTTGAGACTGAATTTGTGGAGGGTATGCAATTTGATCGCGGCTATACCAGCGCTTACTTCGTGACTAATGCCGAGCGCATGGAAACCGTCATTGAAGACCCCTATATCCTGATTACCGATAAAAAGATTTCGGCGATAAACGATTTTCTTCCCACTCTTGAGAAGATCCTTAAGGTCTCCAAGAACCTGGTGATTGTGGCTGAGGATGTTGATGGTGAAGCTCTGGCGACTCTGGTGGTCAATAAACTGCGCGGTACTATCAATGTTTTGGCCGTCAAAGCCCCCGGCTTTGGTGATAGAAGAAAGGCCATGCTCGAGGATATGGCCATCCTGACCGGTGGCAAGGTCATTTCTGAGGAAATCGGTCGTAAGCTGGATTCCGTGACATTAGAAGACCTGGGCAGAGCACGCCGGGTAACCAGCGATAAGGATAATACCACTATTGTGGAAGGCAAGGGTGCCGAGAAAGAAATTGAAGCCCGAATCAAGCAAATCAAAGCCCAGATCGCTGAGACCACTTCTGATTTTGATCGCGAGAAGCTTCAGGAACGGCAGGCCAAGTTAGCCGGCGGAGTCGCCATTATAAAGGTCGGTGCTGCTACTGAGACTGAGCTCAAAGAGAGAAAGCTTAGAGTCGAAGATGCTCTTTCAGCCACTAAAGCGGCGGTTGAGGAAGGTATCCTGCCTGGTGGCGGCGTCGGTTTGTTGAATGCCCTCCCAGCTTTAAAAGATTTAAAACTCGATGGTGATGAACAGACCGGTGTCGATATTGTCAGAAAAGCCATTGAGGAACCCATTCGCTTTATTGCCGATAATGCTGGTAAAGACGGTTCAGTGATCGTCGATGCCGTAAAGAGAAGCAAGCTGGGCACTGGCTATGACGCTGAGGCGGATGAATTTGGCGATATGATTCAGAAGGGTATTATTGACCCCACAAAAGTGGTCAGGACCAGTCTTCAGAATGCGGCCAGTATCGCCACCATGATCCTGATTACCGAATCCCTGGTAGCCGATATTCCGGAGAAGAAGGAAGCGGCTCCTGCTATGCCTCCTGGTGGTGGTTACGGCGGTGAATACTAACGTATATTGAAGCGAAATTCATTATGACCCTTTCCCCTGAAAATAGGGGAAAGGGTTGCTGTTCATATGCATCTCACATTGAGAACGTGGTATAAAATTTAGTTCCGTTTAGTTACCAAAGATCAGGGAGGTATAGTATGAGTTCTGGCGGGAAAAAAGCAGATAATATACCGGCCAACGCACCTCTAAAGGATACTGATATCGAGGC
Organism: Dehalococcoidia bacterium UBA3254; assembly: GCA_002362735.1. Next base: position 3,055 of record DEUU01000423.1, on the reverse strand, counting down.
CATGACCAGGTTGCTTTCTAAAATTACCCAACAAGTGGAAGAAATGAGGCAAAGTAGAAGACTCATGCAATCCAAAGACGCACAAATAATGAATTTGGATATTATCACTGAAGAGTTACTCAAGAAATTAAAAGAAGCCTATATAGCCTACAATTTGAGTAATCAGATACAATCCTTAAAATTAGAGAACGAAGAATTAAAGCGCCAAATAAAAAATTTTGAAAGAGAAAGCCAAAGGGAAAAACGCGGCAGCGCTTAGAATTAAATTACTCATGCCAGGCTTATTCCCAATTCCTCTTCCACTGAAAGGCTACTGGTAATCTCCGGCTTTGAGCCTGCCTGAATTATGGTTGTGCCAAAAGAACAAATGGGGAGATTCTAGCTAAGGCGATAAATATGGATCAAATATTAGTCATGATTATGGCTGGAGGCCAGGGAGACAGACTGCAACCGTTGACAATGTCCAGGGCTAAGTCAGCCGTGCCCTTTGGAGGTAAATTCAGGCTTATTGATTTTACCTTAAGCAACTGCGTCAATTCAGGATTACGTCAAATATTTGTCCTGACCCAATACAAGTCCGGCTCACTTCATATGCATATTCAAGAGGGTTGGGGCATCTCCGGTGCCAGACTTGGGGACTATATCTATTGTGTGCCTGCCCAGCAGAAAATCGGAGCGGATTGGTATCTGGGTACAGCGGATGCTGTACGTCAGAATATCGATCTTATGAAAGGAATAGATATTAAATATCTATTGATTCTTTCTGGTGACCATATATATAAAATGGGGTACCGTCAGATGTTAAGTTATCACCAAAAGAAGAATGCAGACCTGACAATATCCGCCATCAGAGTAAGAAAGGAAGAAGCCGCCGGCAAACTTGGAGTATTGGAAATAGATGATAATTATAGGCTTCTGGGATTTGAAGAAAAGCCGGACCAGCCCAAACCCATAAATAGTGCTTCCGACTATGCTCTGGCGTCTATGGGTGTCTATTTATTCAAAATAGATGCTTTAAAAGAGGTTTTACAAATACCGGGCAATGACTTCGGCAAAGACATCATACGCGGGATGATCGGTAAGTACTCTGGAATTTTCGTTTATGACTTTGAGCAAGAGAACCAGATCGAGGATTACGTGATAGAAGTGGAGGATGGTAAAAGAAAAAAGGTGCTGGTAGACAGGACTTCAGATTCCTCTTATTGGAAGGATGTGGGGACCATCGAGTCATATTACGAATCCAGTATGGATCTGGTAAGTGTGAATCCCCACTTTAACCTCTATGGTGAGAGGTGGCTGATCAGAACCTATCAGAGGCCGCTCCCACCCGGTAAGTGCGTCCTGGGAGGAATGAACCCCAATTCTATTATTTGCGACGGTTGTATTATTAGCGGCGGAGTCGTAACAGATTCAGTATTGTCCCCAGGCGTAATAGTTGAGAAAGGCGCTTTGGTAGAGAAATCTATCGTGTTCGATGACGCAATAATTGAACCGCAGGCAAAAGTTAGACGAGCTATTATTGATAAAGAAGCCAGAATTGAGGCTGGAGCATTGGTTGGCTATGATCTTGAGCTGGATAAGAAGCGCGGTTGTACAATTTCAGATACTGGTATCGTAGTTGTCCCTAAAAGGCTGTCTATCAAGCCGGTTTAAGTGTGTAATTTCCACCAGGCTCTACGGAAATTATCAATGACTGTTTACAGCCAATTGGGAACTTTTAATTATCACAATTCGGACTTAAAAGAAGGAGCAATTACACATGCAACAGGCAGTTAGCTATATTCGCTGGTTTGAGGACATCAAGATTGAAGATATCCCTCTGGTTGGGGGTAAGAATGCCTCTCTGGGAGAGATGTACCGTGAGCTTGCCAGCCGGGGCGTCAAAATTCCGAATGGGTTTGCGGTCGCTGCCGGAGCATATTGGTATGTCATAGAATCAGATGGTATTCTTGAGTTCGTCAAGAATACCATGTCGGGTCTCGATAAGACTAATCTGGATGACCTTGTGAAACGAGGGAAAAGAGCACGTGATTTGATTTTAAGCTCCGGTATCCCCGAAGACCTGTGGGATGAAATAAGGACCGCCTATGACAGGCTTTGCCAGGAATACGGACCGGATACAGATGTTGCCGTGCGCAGTTCAGCTAATGCGGAAGATCTCCCCACGGCCTCATTCGCCGGCCAGCGGGAAACATATTTAAATATACGCGGCTATCCCGCTTTGAGAGAAGCCTGCATCCAGTAAATAACATAGTCGCCTTTGTACATTATTCTGTTATTTAGAGGTTTAACACGTTCGTATTGTATATTTCCTGTATCTTTCCCTATAATGTTCAACATAATCTCCCCGTATATGAATTCTAAATTATTTATCGTATTATATTCGGTAACATCAGCCTTTTAACCAATAGAAATGGAAATGTGTAAAAATAGTAAAATTAAGTATCTAATGAGATGGAGGATGCCATGAAGCAGACCGACACAGGGCAGAAAATCAAGGAATTATTACAGTCCCAGAAATTCGCCGTGCTGGCTACCCATAATGATGGACAACCCTACTGCAACTTGGTGGCCTTTGCCGAAACCGGTGATTGTAAATCTATAATCTTTGCAACCAATCGAAATACCAGTAAATACCGAAATCTGATTAGAGACAATAGAGTCTCAGTAATGGTAGATAACAGAACTAACCAGGTCTCTGATCTAGGAGATGCGGTGGCGCTTGATTTAATGGGTAACGCTTCAGAAATCACCCAGGATGCAACTGGCTATTACAGGGATTTATTTACGGCTAAACACCCGGCTTTAGTCGAGTTTGTCAATACGGCCGAAAACTCTCTTTTCAGGGTAAAAATCCGTGATTATATTATTGCCCGCTTCGATAGCGTGGTAAAAGTGCCTGTTAGCGAATTCGACTAAAATAAGTCGTTCCCTTTTACTCTCCCACCAGAGGCAGGACTTTTTCAATGTTGAAATAGGTGACATAGCGGTTGCCCGTCTCATAAAGCGAATAATCGCACTGCCGGCAGATTTGGCTCGCCAGTTCGACGTTTTC